>SLOG01000390.1 GCA_007132635.1 Limnochordia bacterium | reverse complement strand
GGTTTTTCGCGGCGATGCAGTTGTGCTGGCTACGGGCGGTTTCATCCATAATGAGGAATTGATGCGGCGGTACCTGCCGGACATCAAAGCCATAGGGAGCCGCATTAGCTACGCTTCCGCTTCGAGCTCGACCGGAGACGGTATCATCATGGCCAAACGTCTTGGGGCAGCGGTGGTTCAGATGGAAGACGGCACCACCAGTGCCCCCGTACCGTCCAACGCTCCGGGGTTGGGACGTCCCGCATGGCTGGTATGGGTCAATAAGGACGGTCAACGCTTTGTCAACGAGGCGGCCAACTATATGCCGCTTATTCAGCAATACAGATCCCAAGAGGGGCAGCTTGTGTGGGCCATCTGCGACTCGAATGCTCTTGCCGGAGCATGGGAGGATGTCGAAGAGTATGTGAATGAAGGTGTGGTTGAGAAGGCGGACAGCATTCAAGAGCTGGCGATCCGCCTCGGCGTAAGCCCTCAAGGTTTGGAAAACATGGTTGAGGGGTATAATGCCGACGCGGCTGCAGGCCACGATAGTGCGTTTTTCAAAGATGCCGCGCATCTTAAGCCGATAGCCGAACCGCCGTTCTATGGCGTACAGATGATTCGAGGCACTTGGCTCACCCAGACCTTTGGAGGCCTTCGCATATCTCCGGACGCAGAGGTGATGTCAAAAGAAGGAGATGGAAACAGCAGTCTAAAAGATTGACAAAGGTATTTTTATATGGTAAAATGAGATTATGGATAAACAGATATACAAACCCAAAGATGTTGCGAAGTTAATGGGGGTAACGGTTAAGTCGGTTCAAAGGTGGGATAACGAAGGACGACTCGTGGCTAAGCGAACTCCACAGAATAGGAGGTATTACACACAGGACCAGATTGATGATTTTCTAGGAAAAGACTTAACGCAAGTCAAGCGTAAAAACATTATTTACGCAAGAGTTTCCAACCGTAGCCAAAAAGAAGACTTAACGAATCAAGTAGATTTTCTGCGGCAATTCGTGAATGCTCGCGGCGTAATCATTGATGAAGTGGTAGAAGACATCGGAAGCGGGTTAAACTACAAAAGAGAAAAGTGGAATAAGCTCTTAGATATGGTGATGGGCAAAGAAGTGGACAGGATTTTTGTTACAGAAAAGGATAGGTTTATTCGATTTGGTTTTGATTGGTTCCAAGCTTTTATAGAAAAGTTTGGCGCAGAGATAGTTGTGGTCAAGAACGAGTCATTGTCTCCGCAAGAAGAAATGGTGCAAGATTTAATCTCTATCATCCATGTATTTTCTTGTCGTATTTATGGACTAAGGAAATACAAGAATAAGATTAAGGAGGATGAAGAGATATGAACAAGGCATTCAAAACAGAGGTCAAGCTATCTTCTGGGCAACTTCAAAAACTGAAGCAAACGATAGGTGTGTGTCGTTACGTCTACAACCTATATCTAAGTCAATCTCAATCTCACTACAAAACAACCGGGAAATTTCTTTCGGGCTATGATTTTTCTAAGTGGCTTAACAACGTTCACATCAAACAAAACCAACAAGATATGTGGATTAAGGATGTTTCTTCTAAGGCGGTAAAGCAAGCGATTATGAACGGCGAAAAAGCCTATAAGGGTTTTTTCAAGGGAACAGCTAAATACCCTCGCTTCAAGAAGAAACGAAAACAAGATGTCAAGGCATACTTCCCCAAAAACAACAAAACCGATTGGACTGTGGAGAGGCATCGAGTCAAAATCCCTACTTTTGGCTGGGTTCGGCTTAAAGAATTTGGTTATGTCCCTTGCGATGCTGTGGTCAAAAGTGGCACTTTGTCCATTAAGGGGGATAGGGCGTATGTCTCTGTTCTCTGTGAAGCTCCATCAGCCTATGCGATTTCTCTAAAGGACGGTGGAATCGGAATTGACTTAGGTATAAAGAGCTTTGCAGTGTTTAGTGATGGAAGAGAGTTTAAGGGAATCAATAAAAGCTCTCGAGTCAAAAAGTTAGACAATAGACTTAAGAGAGAACAACGAGCACTCTCTCGCAAGTATGAATCCAAAAAAAGAGGAGGTGAGCCTGCTACTAAAGGCTCGAACATTACGAAGAACCTTCTTAGAGTTCAAAGACTGCAACAAAGACTAGCCAGCATTCGCAAAGAATATATTCTTTCGGTCGTCAATGCCGTGGTGAAAACCAAACCACAGTATGTAGTGGTAGAAGACCTGAATGTGAAAGGTATGATGAAGAATAGACATTTGTCTAAATCCGTGGCGCAACAGGGGTTCTATACATTTAAACTATGGTTATCGAATCTGTGTAGAAAGCACGGAATTGAATTGAGACAAGTGAGCAAATTCTTCCCATCATCCAAAACATGTTCTTTGTGCGGTGAAGTCAAACAAAAAATGAGCCTATCGGAGAGGACTTATAGTTGCGAGTCATGCAGTTTCGAATTAGACCGAGATTTGAATGCGGCAATTAACCTCAGATACGCTAAGCAGTATATCGTGCTCACCTAAACGGGCAGATATGCCACGCATACGGGGGGCTACCTCGGAATCTACGCCTGTGGAGTGTTATAGCAAACGAAAGTAGCCGCGGCGAAATCGGACACGCTGAAGCAGGAAAACTCTAAGATGTATACATTTGTATATGTTTTTAGTAGCAGACACTTGAATCTCTGCGTGCGGTGCAGGCCCTTAACCTGCCGCCGGTTCATCGGCCGCCCGAGCTCGGCGAAACAGATCCGCATACAGCCCCGCTTCTTGAAGCAGTTCAGCATGCGTCCCTTCCTGGATGATGCGGCCGGCCTCCAGGACGACGATGTGATCCGCATTGATGACTGTGGACAGGCGATGGGCGATAACCAACGTTGTTCGCTTCTGGGCCAATACTCGCAGTGCTTCCTGGACAGCGGCTTCCGAGACTGTGTCTAGAGAAGAGGTCGCCTCGTCAAGGATCAGTACAGCCGGATCCTTCAGAATCGCCCTCGCAATGGAAATCCGCTGTCTTTGGCCGCCTGACAGGCGCACGCCGCGCTCACCAACCTGGGTGTCGTAACCTTCGGGCAGGGCTTCGATGAAGTCGTGCGCATGGGCTGCTTGGGCTGCCGCTTGGATTTCTGCGTCACTAGCGGAGATACGGCCGGCAGCGATGTTGTCGCGAATGCTCACGCCGAACAGAAAGGGATCCTGGGACACGATGCCGATATGCTGCCGGAGATCGGAGATCGTCACATCCCGGATGTCCGTGCCGTCGACACGAATGGTTCCTCCTGTGACATCATAAAAACGCGGCACCAGCTTGGCAATCGTCGATTTCCCGGCTCCGCTGGGGCCAACTAGAGCCACGGTCTCTCCAGGCTGCATGCGGAAACTGATGTCCTGCAGAACCGTCTCGTCGCCTTGGTAAGCGAAACAGACGTTCTCGAAGGCGATGTCCCCTCGCACGACTGGTAGCGGCACCGGGTCCGCCGGGTCTTGTATCTGAGGATGGACTTCCAAGTATTCGAGTACCCGCTCCGCGGCTCCCACGGCACGCTGAATCTCCGCATAGACGCCGGTTAGCGTGCGAATAGGGCCTGTGAGGGTCTGCACATAGAGGATAAACGCAATGAGTTCACCGGCTGTGAGGGCGCCCGTAATAACGCGGTAACCCCCGAAACCCATGACAATGACGATTACGAAGTCGTTGAGCATGCCGATCACAGAGTTGAGTTTGGCCCGCACCCGCACACTCCAGAGCGAGAGGGAGAGGACATGATCCGCTTCGCCGCTGAATCGCTGGATGACGTAGTCTTCGAGGCGAAACCCCTTGATTTGCGGCACCCCGGCCAGCGTTTGGTTGAGAAAACTCGTGATGTGCCCTAATTGTTCCTGCACCTGGCGCGAGAGCAGCTTGATGCGCTTCCCTAGAGTCTTGCCAAGCCAAGCGACGGCAGGAACTACCAAAAGCGTAATCAGTGTCAGCTGCCAATCCAGGTACAGAAGCAGTCCCAGTCCGACAAAGAGCGCGATGATCTGCTGAATTAAGCTGGTGAGGCCACCGGTCAGGGCGATCTGCAGGAGCCCAATGTCATTGGTCATGCGGGAGACGATCTCACCAGCTGTGTGCTGCTCGAAAAAACCTAGGGAAAGCTGCTGCAGTTTGCTGTACAGCTGCACTCGCAAATCTCGTATCATGTTTTCTCCCACATAGGAAAGGGCGTAGGTGCGGACATACGACACGACGGCCAGGAGAGCGAAGACAGCCGTAAGCCCAGCGATGAGCCAGCCGAGTTCTCGCAGCTCCTCTTGCTGGATGATGGTGTCAAATATATCCTTTACGACCCACGGAAACACCATAGTGAGGAGTACAGACAGCAGCATGGCTGCCTGTCCGACCAGGACCCACTTCCAGTAGGGTGTCAGTAGACGAAAGGCCTTGGCTGTTACGGTGTCACGCCACTGCATTTGGCTTCCCCCCTCTCCTCGGTGCGGGCGAGGACTCCCAGCAGCAGCATGTCCGTCAGGTCCTGACGAAGCTGTTTACTGCCGACGTCGAGTTTCTGCTGGAGAGCCTCCACGAAGACGCCTTCAACTGCTGCCACTACTGCAAAGGCCATGAGGCGCGGCGGGTAGCGGCGCACGGTGCCTTTATCCATGCCTTGGGCCAGCGTGTCGGCGAAAAATGTCACGTACGTCTCTTTGGCCTGCGCAATGGCTTCCTGGGCCTCCAGATCGACCCCCGCACTCAGCTCGCCCCACATGATGCGGGCGAGGTCGGCGTGATCAGCCAAAACCCGCAGGTGTTCCTGCAGTATGCGATCGATGACGTCGGCCTTGCTGGAGGCGTTTCCAGCTTCCCTCCGCACACGCTGTTCAATGAGCTGGTAGCCTTCGGCTACCACGGACGCGAACAACTGCGCTTTGCTCGGGTAGTTGTAGTAGAGGGTTCCTTTGGCGACTCCGGCGTCTGCTGCGATCCCCTCCATGCTGGCCTGATGATACCCCTGAGCAGAAAACTGCCGGAG
>SLOG01000105.1 GCA_007132635.1 Limnochordia bacterium | reverse complement strand
GTTTTCCCGCGTTAGGTTGAGCAATTATTGGCAGCTGCGTACAATGACGCAAGGTGCGGACAACCTCTGCCATTTCCACCGGACTCAGCGCGCCGCAGTTCGCTCCGACACATGCCGACCCGTGCCGCTCTGCCACTGAAGCTAGATCTGCTGCCGAGTTGCCCATGACGGTTCGGCCGCCATTCTCACTCGTTGTAAAGGCAAGGCATACGACTACCGGAAGATCAACGGCAGCTGCACACGCCTCCAGCGCGCATTCGGCTTCAGCGAGATCGTACATGGTCTCAATGATTATGCCATCAACTCCAGCATCATCGAGTAGTTTCGCTTGCTCGAAAAACGCCTTGTAGGCCGTCGAACGGTCTAGTTCACCAAAGGGCTCCAGCAGTTTGCCAGTAGGCCCAACGTCTCCCAAAACCCAACCAGTGCCTGACACTGCCCTGCGTGCTGCGGCCACTGCCTCGCGATTAGCGGCTTCCCTGGGCACATCGGGTTCATGGAGCCCCCACGACACACGGTTTAAGGTCAGGGTATTGGTAAGCACAACCGCTGCTCCGGACTGAACGTAAGCTCGATGGACCGCCTCCACGACATCCGGACGCGTCGTGTTCACAGCCCCTCCTGGAGTAAGGCCCGCTTGTATCAACTGCGTTCCCATGCCGCCGTCCAAAAGCAGACACTTCCTTTGCGCCAACCGTTGTCGAAAGGCCATAGGCGCTCCCCCTACCATTCAGCGATGGTTCCGTCAGTGTTTCGCCACACCGGATTGCGCCAGTTATGCCCAACTTCGCTCATTTCCCGCACTTTGACTTCATCGATCTCGATACCCAATCCCGGGGCTTCCGGTATGCCAACAAAACCTTCCTCGTAAGCGAACACGCCCGGATCCACCAAGTAATCCAGGAGATCGTTGCTTGTGTTGTAGTGAATACCAAGGCTCTGCTCTTGGATGAAAACATTGGGAGTACACGCGTCCAACTGCAGAGCTGACGCCAGTGATATCGGGCCCAAGGGGCAGTGCGGAGCAACCGCTACGTCATAGGCCTCTGCCATTGCAGCTATTTTGCGCGTCTCTGTGATACCTCCAGCATGCGACAGATCGGGTTGGATAATGTCCACATAACCGCTGGCCAAAACGGACTTATAATCCCAACGAGAGAACAGACGCTCTCCAAGGGCAATCGGAATGCCAAAACTAGTAAGATCTCGGAGTGCTTCCCAGTTTTCCGACAAAACCGGCTCCTCGATAAACATTATATTATAGGGAGACAACGCTTTGAAAAGCACCTTGGCCATGGGTTTGTGCACGCGTCCATGGAAGTCGATGCCGATGCCCAGGTCTCGCCCGGCTGTATTGCGGATGCTCTCCACTCGCTGTACAACTTCATCGACTTTTGTATAAGAATCAACGTAGTGGAGTTCCTCCGTCCCGTTCATTTTTACGGCGGAAAACCCTAGCTGCTTTTTCTCCAGCGCCTCTTCACCAACGTTTTTCGAACGATCGCCGCCTATCCACGAATACACAGCGACTCTATCGCGCACTCGACCGCCCAAAAGTTCATGAATGGGAGCGCCGTAATGCTTACCTTTGATGTCCCACAATGCCTGATCGATGCCCGAAATCGCGCTCATGAGCACGGGCCCGCCGCGATAAAAACCGGCGCGGTACAACGTTTGCCAATGGTCTTCAATTCGAAGAGGATCTTGGTTAAGGACAAACTCACCCATTTCCAAGACAGCCGCCTTGACCGTCTCGGCCTTGCCCTCAACGATAGGCTCACCCCAACCAACCAATCCAGTGTCCGTGGTGAGCTTCAAAAATAACCATCGCGGCGGTACTTTAAAGAGCTCGATTCTTTCAACACGCAGAAGAACCATCTCCTCACTCATTCAAATGTAGGTCTCATCATTATGAAGAAGCATCGCTTGTGCTTGGATGCATCATAGAGCGGTAGACTTCATGAGGTTCATTCTCGATGATCTCGATGAAAATAGCCACTAATTCCGGATCAAGCTGGGTTCCCTTGACTCGACGAAGCTCGGCAATGGCATCTTCGCGAGGCAGCGGATCGCGGTAGTGGCGTTTGCAGATCATAGCATCCCATGTGTCAGCAATGGCTACTATACGAGCTTCCAAAGGAATTTCTTCGCCTTTTAGGCCCTGGGGATATCCATTACCGTCATAACGTTCATGGTGGCAATGGGCAATGTTTTCTACAATCGTCCGATGCGAGCGAGGAAGTGGTATTTCCTTCAAGAACTCCTTACCCCGCTCTGGATGGCTCTTCATCTCACTAAATTCGAGGTCTGTCAATCCACCGGGTTTCTTCAATATTCTATCAGGAATCTCTAGTTTACCGATGTCATGAAAATAGGACGCCTCATCCAAGAGTTGGAGCTTCCAACGCGGGTATCCACAGCGCTTCGCCAATTCCTTTGAATAATGCGCCACATTCTCCAAATGCTGCATAAGCGTGTGGTCCTTCGCATAGACGGCTCGCAAAAGCGACCTTATAAGGGACACTCGGTAGCTCGTCTCTAAATGGCCGAACAGAGCCCCGCCTCGCACCGTAATCAAAACGTAGAACGCCGCCATGATCCCAAAAATATCAAAATGGTTATAGGCCGTTAGAAACAAAGCCGCCAAAGCCATGGAAGGGATCACGGTCTTGACAGTCTCCCAAACCGCTGGCAGCAGGCTTTCGCGTGACTGCTGCAGCCGCTTCGCCACAAGAAACAACAGCGAGTTGGTCAGCGTATAGGTCAATGCGGCAGCCGGCAGTGACACAACGAGGTTCTCTGCGGCCCCCATATGCAGATATACAAGACTACTGAAGGCTGTTGACAAACCCAAACAGCCTCGATTGAACAGAAAAACTGCTTTTGGATCATCAAACTCATCCACAGAGATCAACCCGATGGAAGCGAACAAGCTGGCCCATCCGGGTCCAAAGAAAGCTATAACAGGAAATAGGAGCGGAAAGTTCATAGAAAAACTTTGACGGTTGATGATAATCTGATGGTTAGCGTTCAAGAGGAGTAATATGAAAAAGATTGGTAGCCGAATATCCAGTGTCGCTCCATGCCCAGCGAACCAATACAACTGGAACACAAACGCAGCCAGTGCACACAGAACCAAGTATGGCTTGAACAGTCGACTGGACATACGATGACCTCCAGTAAAAAAAGAGAAATGCCTACCCGATTCATCATGTAAAGCTAACCCTTCAACTTGATGGTATCGGCAAGGACTGTAGAAGTCATTGCCAGATACATCATCGCGAATGTCAAGAAAGCCAGGAGCTTCTTGTACATGCGTGCACCTCCCCCAGATCATACTGGGTTCGGTTAGGTATGGGTTCGATTAGGTAACGGGTAGGCAATCATGTAACCAAAACGATGCGGCGGTTAACCGCGCTGAGCGAAGCCCTGACCACAGCAAGCGGCAGGTCTTCCTGAATCTCGGCCACACCCACCAAAGACTCGTTGTGGCAGTCCAAACCAGTATAAAGCACTTTGACCAGTACTAACCGTTCTTGGGCAAACGTGTTAGAAAGTGTATGGAAATAGACAAGCTTCAGCTGCCCAAAATCCATCTGGTGAAAAGCATCGCAGAACGCATTAAATGTGCTCAGCCCTATGTCACGAGTCAAGCGCGACTTACCCAAGTATGTCTTCTGGAGGCAGCACAGCTCAACGATGCTTTCCGACACGGGAGCTCGCCGCTGGTAGGCTGCAGCGATCTGAATCCGAGGATGTACCTCGCTGCAACCATCGGACTCGGGCTTGTATTCAACAACTTTAACCTTGCGGTAGTCCAGTTCGAGGTTGTGATTGAGATTGACAGCCCCTACAACGGAGCGTACAATACCCTTGATCTCCTGCACACGACCTTCATCATCATTCGAACGAAGTGATGCCTCGATGAAAACTTGCGAGATATGTCCGTCTTCCTCAACAATACGGCATTTTTCAACTCCATTGACTGACTCGATGGTTTCCTGTAGAGTCTTCTCCACTGAGACACCCCCTCCTGCATGTATTCGTTCATTGGCCGAAATTTCCTTCTCTTCCCTGCGACATTCAACACAAAAGCTTGCGCCGCTTTGCATTTGTTGGTAGACTTATTGTCGAAAGCAATAGATGCTATCTCCATCCCGGAAACTGTTGCCCATTTGGGAGTGTACCTTATGCAACAGGTCTGCTAGAAGGCAGTTGATTTTCTCGATTTTGACGAGGGCCGGTTCACCTCGTTTACCTTAAATGCCAGGTAAACGAGGTGCTGTGATGCCCTCGTCTGTGGAAAAGCGGAGAAAATCAACGCCTTCCTAGATGAGTTGTTTCAGGAATGTTGAAAACTATCTTTGCGAGGCCAAGGCCCTTGACGAAGCCGCCGAAGCCGCACTTCGCAGAACCATGGCCTCTAAAAAGCTTTGAAGGAGCCAATTAGATATCTAAATCGATCTCCTCAACAGAACCAAACACGTCCAAAGGTCGGTCGAACAATTCCTCATTCCCGACCACCATGATTACCGACTCACCGGGGCGCAGGTGAGTTTTCGCTGTCTCTAGCAACTCGTCCTGGGTTATATGCTGAACGACTTCCATCTGCTTTTCGTAATACTCCGGGTCCACATCAAGAAAATCAACGATCGCTGTCCGGGACGCCACTGCATGAGGCGAAGCGTAACGAAACACTGCTCCATTCAAGATGGCTTGGCGATTTCGCGCCAGCTCTTCATCCGAGACCGGCTCGTTAACAACTCGTTCGATTTCGTCTAGAATGAGCTCAATGACCTCTCCTGTCTTATCGACACGTGAAATCGAATAGGCATAGAACACTCCTGGATACTCAAATCCCTGCGTAATCTGGCTGCCAACTGCATAGGCCAAACCCCGTCTTGTGCGGATCTCCGTGAACAGACGGTTATCCCCGGCGCCGCCCAAAATCCGATTGAGCACATCAAGGCGAATGTAATCGGGGTCATCAAAGGTCACCGCCGGGT
>SLOG01000264.1 GCA_007132635.1 Limnochordia bacterium | reverse complement strand
GTTTGACCAGACACCTATTGACGGACGTGTGGCTGATTTCCACAAATTCGCAGAACTAGGGGACGAAGGTGTGCTCTGCCTGCTCTCCGACTCTACGAATGCGGAAAGGCCCGGGTACACAGAGTCAGAATCAACTGTCGGGGAAACCTTTATGCGGATTTTCGCTAAAGCGGAAGGCAGGATTTTGGTTGCTACGTTTGCATCGAACGTACACCGCCTGCAGCAGATCATTGATGCGGGGCAGCGAGAGGGACGAAAGCTCTGTGTCGTTGGCCGCAGTATGGTCAACGTCGTAGGAATCGCATCGGAATTGGGCTATTTGCGAATTCCCGAAAACATGCTGGTGGAATTAGAACAGGTAGACCGATATCCTGCGGATAAGATGGTCATTATTACCACAGGCAGCCAAGGAGAGCCTATGTCGGCGTTGACTCGGATTGCGATGGCTGAGCATCGCAAGCTTGAGATTGTACCGGGCGACACCGTCATCATCTCGGCCAATCCCATTCCTGGGAATGAGAAGTCAGTCGGGAAAATCATCAACCACCTCTTCAAAGAAGGCGCTAAGGTTATTTATGAGCCGCACTTAGGGATCCACACGTCCGGCCATGCGAAGCAGGAAGAGCTCAAATTAATGCTCAATCTGTGCAAACCGAAGTACTTTGTGCCCGTTCATGGTGAGCATCGAATGCTGATCAAACATGCAGAACTCGCCGAGATGGTAGGAGTGCCCAAGGAGAATGTCTGTGTGAGTGAGATTGGGTTGGCTATGGAGTTTACCAGGAAAGGGATCAACACATCCGAGCGCGTGCAGAGCGGTCAGGTTTTTGTAGACGGCTTGGGCGTTGGCGATGTGGGGAATATTGTGTTGCGTGACCGGCGCCAGCTGTCAACGGACGGGATCCTCATTGCCGTGGTGACGATGAAAAAACAGGATGGGACTATTGTCTCAGGTCCAGATGTGGTTAGCCGCGGGTTCGTTTATGTGCGTGAGTCAGAAAAACTGATGGATGAGGCGCGTCAGAGAGTTCGGACGGCGCTAGAAGATTGTATGGCTAAAGGAACGACAGACTGGGGCACCTTAAAGAGCACTGTGCGGGATTCATTGAGTCGATTCCTCTGGGAGAAGACAAAACGGCGGCCGATGATCCTGCCGATCATTATGGAGGTCTAGTATGTCTTTTTTGGATGCCCTAATCCTTGGCGTTGTCCAGGGGTTTACCGAATTCCTTCCGGTCAGTTCGTCAGGACATTTGGTCCTTGCTTCTATACTGCTCGGCGTACGCGAACCCTCCATTACGTTTGATGTCTTGCTGCACTTTGGCACATTGGTCGCTATCTTTGTCGCTTTTTGGGCAGACATTCGGACTGTGGCAGCTTCTTTTGGGCGAGTGTTGGCAGCGCCTCGCCGATTTCCTGGTCTGTGGCGTGAAGACCACGGTGTGCGGATGCTGAGTGCTATCTTCGTGGGTACAATCCCGGCGGGTTTGGTGGGTTTGTTCCTGCGAGACCTCGTCGTCCAGCTTTTTATGGTGCCTATGGTGACTGGCGTGATGCTTGTCGTGACCGGGACGATTCTGTTTCTGTCAACGCGACTTCGGCCTGGCAGCAAGAGAGTCGATCGCATCACGCTGTCCGATGGCTGGTGGATTGGTGTAGGGCAGGCATTAGCCATCATGCCGGGAATATCTCGTTCTGGTACGACCATATCGACAGGCTTGCTGTTTGGGCTCGATCGGGAAGCAGCAGCACGGTTTAGTTTTCTCCTGACCATACCGGCCATTTTAGGCGCTATGGTGTTTGCTTTTGAGGACCTAATGACCAGTAACCCAGAAAGTGTCGTCGGCGCTTCTTGGGCAATGATGGCCTTCGGGACAATTATTTCGGGTATTACCGGGTATCTAGCGATACGGATTCTTTTTCGCTTCCTCCGGAAGGGGCGGTTGATCGTGTTCTCTTACTACACTTGGTCGGTAGGTTCGCTTGTGATCGCCATCAGTCTATTGTCGTGACTGCAGTCGAGTTCTCAACTGGCAGGAACTCAGCGTTAGATAGCGAACGTTACTGCGAGGGAGCGTTTGGGATGAACATTGCACAGAATCTAGACGAGGTGCGCAGCCGTATTGCAGCTGCTTGTGCCCGAAGTGGACGGAGTACCGAGGATGTAAAGCTTCTTGCCGTAACCAAGTCGGTGGATGTCTCGGCTATCGAATCACTGTCTGCCTTGGGCGTGCGGTGCTTTGGAGAGAACCGCGTGGACCAAGCTGTCCAACGGTTGCAGCAGTATCCTGAGTTTGAATGGCATCTCATTGGCACTTTGCAGACAAACAAGGCCCAGCACTGCCGCGGTTTTGCCTTGATCCACTCTCTCGACCGTGAGAGCTTGGCCAAGCGGATGGATCGATTGGCAGATTCCTGGGGAGCCTCGCTGGATATGCTGCTGCAGGCGAACGTGTCAGGAGAAGAGAGCAAACATGGTCTAGCCCCGGACGCGATTGAGGCCTTTGCTGACCTAGTGCTTCAACGTTACCCGCGTATTCGCATTCAAGGACTTATGACCATGGCTCCGCTTGTGGCTCCAGAAGATACTCGGCCTTGTTTCCGTCGGCTGAAGGCTCTGCAGCAACGGCTGCAGAGTTCCACGGGCTTGGGCCTCGATATACTCTCTATGGGAATGACCAATGACTACGAGGTAGCCATTGAAGAAGGGGCAACGTTGGTACGTGTTGGGTCGGCACTGTTTTCCTAGGAAGGCGTTGGTTTTCTCTGCCTTTCTATGAACGAGGCATCCCAACACTTCGTTTACCTGGCATTCAAAGTAGACGAAGTGAACCTGCACTCGTCAAAATCGAGGGAATTAACAGGTATGCTAGGGAGGGATACGATGTCAGTGTTTGAGAAGGTCCTTAGTTTCTTGGGCGTTAAAGATGAAGATGATTATTATGAGGACGACTATGAGGAGCGCCGAGACATGGACGTTGCGCCGGCAGTCGCAGAGAAGCCGCGCGGGTCCGAGCGGCAGAGCCGTAAGCGCCAGGAGAATGCAGACGCGCGTAAGAGTCACCTTGTGAGCCTGCCTGGCGGGACATCGCAGGTTAAGGTTGTCATTGTTGAACCGACTGAATTCGAGCAGGTCAAATCATTGGTTGATCACTTGAAGAACAAGCGTCCGGTTATCGTTCGTTTGGAGAGAGTTGATCGGGATGAGGCTCGCCGCATTGTGGACTTTATGAGTGGTGCTACATACGCTCTTGATGGCAATATGCGGAAGCTAGGCGAGATAATTTTTGTCTTTGCGCCGACCACTGTGATCTTGGAAGGCGATCTGGAGAGTACTTTGGTTGATATGAGGAAGACGCGATGAAGAAGGTATGCATTGTCGGTGGAGGCGCCATGGGTGGTGCCATTGCTCGCCGGCTGGCGTCGACACGAGAGGATCTCTCGGTTACGGTCTGCGAGACCAGCGCAGCGGTTCGTGAGAGCTTGTGTTTGGTTAAAGGCCTTGCAGTCACTGAGTCGTTGGTTGACGTCGGCGGCTGTGACGTGCTGATTGCTGCCGTCAAGCCACCGACGGTTCGCCGCGTCTTGGAGCAGGCTGCCTCTTTATCTATCGGGACTGTAGTGTCCGTTGCTGCGGGAATCCCCTTGAGGCTTGTTGAGGCCTGGTCGGGTAAGGCCTCGGCTCGGGTTATGCCCAATACTCCCAGCTTAATTGGCGAGGGCATGAGCGTTGTTTCCTTCGGCGGGATGGTTTCGGAGGACCAGCGAAGCGTCGTGTTGTCCATTTTTGAGGCCATGGGCCAAGTGTTGGAGCTGCCTGAATCAAGCTTTGATGCGGCTACTGCGCTTAGCGGTGCCGGGCCGGCCTACGTATATCTGCTTATTGAGGCCTTAGTAGATGCTGGGTGTGCGCAGGGACTGACGCGCTTGGATGCCAGGCAGCTCGTAACGACTACGTTTACTGGTGCGGCGGCTATGGTCCAGCAGTCAACCGAGCATACAGCTGTCCTGCGGGATATGGTGACATCGCCGGGAGGCGTGACTATTGAGGCCGTTGGCGTTTTGGAAAAGTTGGGACTTAGAGGTATACTTTGGGAAGCTGTAGAAAAGGCTGCCGATAAGTCATCGCAGATGGCGCAGTAAGGAGTGATTTCTCTGAATGTGTTAATTCCCTTGGTGGACCGCATCTTTGAGGTATACCGATGGATTATCCTAGCTCGTGTGTTGATGAGCTGGTTCCCAAATCTAGACCGGACGCACCCGGTAGTCGTCTTCTTGTACAAGGTCACCGAGCCTATCCTGCGCCCGGTTCGGCAGATTATCCCTGCCGTCAGTGGAATTGACTTTTCGCCGATTGTTGTATTTATATTGCTTAACTTTGTGCGGCAGATTGTTATCAGCCTTCTGATTCGCATGATGCTTTAGGCAGACGTTTGTTTTTCCGCTTGTCTTCAGACGAGTGCAGGAAAAGCCTACTAGTTGCGGTAAAATCAGAATTGGGATGGGATTATGTGGATAAACAAAAACTGTTGAGTCATCTGCAGGGAGAGAACGAAGAAGCTGTTGGTCGGATCGTGGTGGAAGCTGCGCGCCTGGCATGGGAAACAAACCGGTCTCAGGTCACCGACTTTTTCGACCCGTACGAGCAGCGTGTGGCTAAGAGTGTCCTGAGCGGCATTCCTGAAGTTGCGTACCTAGCATTCGGTGGCTACCGCAAAGCCGAACGGGCCCGTCTGGTTGTCTACCCGCAGTTCTATCTGACTGAGACCATAGATTCGCCGGTGCGTGTTCTCGATGTCTCCGGGAACTTTGACTTTGTAAACACAAAACATGGTGACTTCCTTGGCGCTGTGCTCGGTGTTGGGATAAAGCGAGAGAAAGTCGGTGACGTGATCGTCACGGATAGAGGCTGCCAAGTGGTAGTCGCAGAAGAGATAGCCGATTATCTGCTGCAGCATTGGGAACGTGTTCACCAAGTTCCCGTTACGGTTGTAGTGATTGATGAAGAGCAGGTG
>SLOG01000098.1 GCA_007132635.1 Limnochordia bacterium | reverse complement strand
TATAGTGCAGTGGGGCCCTGAGTGTCGTGTACCGCGTGAAGCACTGGAGTTGTGCCAGACCCTTAACACAGGATTTCTTACACGGCGAAGCGAATAGTCAACCGCTGAAAAATCAAATAAAAGGAGTGTCAACCATGCGGCAGAGGAGTAGTGTATTGGGCGCAAGTCTGTGGATGCTTGTCATTACAGCCATTCTCTTTTGGCTTCCGGTGGCGGGGCCTTTGATTGGGGGATTTGTGGGGGGAAGGAAAGCGGGTGACGTGGGGACAGCCATAGCTGCGTCTGTACTGCCAGCTTTGTTGGCGGGCGTGTTCTTTTGGCTTCTTACCAGTACGCTGGTAGGTGTGCCGCTCATCGGACTGCTCGCAGGCACCAGTGCTGCGATTTTGGTTTTGGGGCAGGTAGGCCCTCTTATGGTGGGCGCTATCATCGGAGGAGCTCTCTAGAGAGTGGTTCGCTTCTTAGCGGATGCGAGTACCGGGCAGACACCTTGTCGGTAGGTCTGCCCGGTCTGGTTTAGCGATTGCGAAAAACTTGGATGAGTGTACGCCTCAAAGACGTTTCGATATCGCAGAGGCGTTTCTCCTCCATGCGGAGCACAAAGGCAGTGTCCTTTTTTAGACGAATGCCGAGTTCTCGAGCCGTGTACTTGGCTCGGCGCCGCAATGTTTTAACTGTCTTGCGGTAATTCCAGAGATAAAACAGCATCCGATCACTCCCCGGTGGTTGAAACGTGCTGTTTAGGAAGGCGTTGACTTTCTTCGTTTAGCTACAGACGAGGGCATCACGCCACGCTGTTTACCTGGTATTTTAGGTAAACGGCGTGAACCGTCACTCGTCAAAATCGAGAGAACCAACTGCCTTCCATAAGCCATGAGAAGGGTGCTCCTTGGACGATTGACCTTAGTATACCACTAGGGAGCGATGCAAGAAAGATCGAGCTAGGTTTCGTGGCAGCGCAGGAGATTCCATAGCCGGGGACGAACTACCAGATTAGGTTGAGTGCGTAGAAAAATCCGATTCGTAAAGGGGCTGATGGTTAATGGTTTGGATTATTGCAGGGGTTCTCGTCCTCCTAGTCTTGTTTTTCATCGTAACGTACAATTCGTTGATTGTACTGCGCCAGCGAGTTCGGAACGCTTGGGCGCAGGTCGATGTGCAGCTAAAACGTCGTTACGATCTCATTCCCAATTTAGTCAGTACTGTCCAGGGCTATATGACCCACGAGCGAGAGACGTTTGAACAGATAACGAAGGCGCGGTCACAGGCCATGAATGCTTCGGACCCAGCCGAGAGTGCCCAAGCGGAAAGTCAGCTGACCGGGACCCTGCGTACGCTCTTCGCAGTAGCTGAAAACTATCCGGAGTTGAAAGCGGACCAGAATTTCCGTGAGCTCCAGAAGGAACTGTCCGATACGGAAAGCAAGATCGCCTATGCGAGACAGTTTTACAATGACATTGTACAGAAATTCAATACACGGATTCATGTATTTCCCACCGTTCTCATCGCTGGCCTGCTCGGTTTTACAGAACGCAGTTTCTTTAACCTAGAAGAAGGCTCTGTTGAGCGGGAGGCAGTCCAAGTCAGCTTCGATCGATAGGAGGGACGGTGTATGGTTTCCATTCGGCGTTTACTGTGGCTGTTGGCAGTCCTGGCGCTTCTACTCGTCTTCGGCGCAGGCGCTGCCATCGGACGCAGTCACAATTTCGCAAATCTGGATATCGATGCATGGGTGCAGGAAGATGGTTCGCTTCGGGTCGAGGAGCACCGCGTAGTCAGCTTTTCGGGGCGGTTTACTGGCATGTACCAGTGGATTAACACGGGTCCGGGTGTCGACATCACGGACATAGAGGTCCGGGAAGGTTCCACCGTCTATAGACGGTTGGATCAGCTGAGTCCAGGGCCGGCAGGCACGTTCTTTGTGAGGGAAGAGCCCGAACAGGTCTACATTGACTGGAGCTACGTAGCTGTTGACGAAACCCGCCGGTTTACGCTGAGCTACACCATGACCGGTGCCGTCAAAGTGCATGATGATGTAGCTGAGCTCTACATTCAATACGTTGGTGATGAATGGGACCAACAAACCCAGCGAGTCCTAGTCCGACAACATTTGCCGGCCGGAGCCTCGGCTGAAGACATTCGCGCCTGGGGCCACGGGCCGCTGCACGGGGAAGTCAACATTGTTGATGGTGAGACCGTCGAGTTTCAGGTAAGGCCTCTGCCGGCCAACACCATGCTTGAGGGGCGAATTACGTTTCCTCCCGAGTTGGTGCCAGCAGCCCCGGACGATATTCGCACAGGCCGCGCCGGCCTTCCGGGCATCCTGGAAGAAGAAGAAGCGTGGGCTAGAGAAGCGAACATGCGCCGCTGGTTGGCTCGCCTCCAGTGGGTTGCGGCAGCCCTTCTCCCCGCTATTGCTCTGTTTTTGGCGATCATGGCTTGGGTTAAGTGGGGGCGCGACTTCAAGCCCCAATTTGATGGCGACTATTTCCGGGAGCTTCCTGGCGACTACTCACCAGCAGAGATGAGTGTCCTCTATTCTGGGCGCACCGTTTCCGCTAACGATTTAACGGCCACCATTCTCGATCTGGCAAGACGAGGTTTCATCGCTATCGAGGAGGTAGAGCGGGAGACGAAAGGACTCCTAAGAACGAAAACCACGACAGATTATATGATCAAACGAACTGAACAGCCCTTGGATGGGCTGGCGGAGCATGAAGCTGAACTCCTGGATTTCCTGTTTAAGCGAGTCGACAAAGGCCGAGGCGAAGTCGGGTTTTCCGACTTAGAACGATTCGCCAAGAACAATAAACGTACATTTGCGAGTTTCTGGAAGCAGTGGCAAGAAAAGGCGAAGCTGGAGGCCGAGAAACACGACTTTTTCGACCACTCGGTAGAACCGATGAAGACACGGTATGTCATTGGCGGCATGCTGGCGTTTGGATTAGGTGTCGGTGGGATTTTCTTGGAGTGGATAGTCCTTGGAGCGGCGCTGATAGTTTCCGGCGTTATACTCTTCATTGGAGGCCTTTCAATTGGACGGCGAAGCCGCCAAGGAGCCGAAGACATGGCTCGCTGGAAATCGTTTCGACGCTTTCTGCTGCACTTTTCCAACATGGACAAAAATGAAATCCCATCGCTAATCCTCTGGGAACACTTCTTGGTCTATGCTGTCTCCTTAGGCATAGCCAAAGAGGTCATCAAACAGCTCCAGATCGTGTTCCCTAATCTCGAACAAGATGGTTACCGTTTCGGACGCGGGTGGTATTACGGAGCCGCGCTTGGTACACGAGGGATGGATCAAAGCATCTCCAACTTGACGTCCACCATGAGCAGCACTGTATCTCAGTCGATTCGCACGGCGACGAGCCAGTCATCGTCGGGAAGCGGCGGAGGCGGTGGCTTCTCCGGCGGAGGCGGAGGCGGTGCCGGCGGCGGGGGCGGTGGTGTTCGTTAGTGACTGAAAAGGACACAGTGCAGGTGGCGGAAAGACACCTGCACTGTGTTTATTTATGGTTGATAGTGAGTGTCGATGACCTGTCGCAGAATTGAAACAGCTCGCCGTGGTTTGCTGGCGTCTCCTCCTAAACTGTAGATATCACGGAATGATATTTCGAGATGACACCGTGACGCCGCTTTGACGGTAGCTTCAGCGTGCTCCCGAAAACCATCTTCATCAAAGGTGCTGCCCACACCGATGAAGTTCGGGCTTGGTTTCCGGTGATAGATTGTGTTTGTCCCTCGAAGCGCTTCTCCCATAAACTGCTCATTACACCAAGGAGAGATAGAGATTTTGCGAAGGTTAGGTAAGTGCCGAATACAATCATCCCAGATGGCGTGGACGGGTTCACAGCAGCCATAGGACAGCAGGCCAAACATGCTTCCCAATTCTCTGTAATATGGGAAGAAGAAATCTTTGAACATGACTGGCGAAATGCTTACAGTCTCTTGGGAGTCCATATATCCCCACAAATCCTGCAGCCTGACGTGTCCCTCAGAGATCTCTGATTTCGGCAGTTCGTTCGTAAAGCCGAAGGAGCCTTGACCAAGATGGTCAGCCCCGTTATTCAGTAAAAGCAGGTCTTCACTCTCCATCCACTGCCAATACGTTTTCAACTCATGCACCAACGCTCGCATCAAACGGTGGAACTCTTGTGGGAAGTCCATCATCGCGAAGAGCATAGATTCCATTCCCATAAAGTAGACGAGGTTTTGGGAGAGACCGATACCCGGAGAGCCCATGGTAATTCTCACTGGCAGAATATCTCCGAATATATCCTCCAAATAAGACTTCCAGGACTTGGTCTTGTCTCGATCAACAACAAAGACAGATGGTCTTAATTGCGATATGTCTTCAGGAAAACGACGAATAGGGTGGCGAAACTGGTATCCCAATGAACGGCCTTGAGAGTCTGTTGAATGCTCGCGTTTGACATCCAAATCAAACAATCGAAATGATGTCTGCCAGCCGATCGAATACCAATCAGGCACAACAGTATCGTCTTGTATTTGTTCATGGTTTACCAGGCTTCGCAGTAACTGAAGTTCGATGGCGCGTGCCGACTCCGACTCGCATTGAAGCGGCGGCAATAAGTCCCCCTCACAGGTCCATGTTTCAAAGTGAATCATCGGTCGGTCGCTTTGGCAGTCATTATGCTGCTGCCAAAGCCGGCTTCGTTCATCCATTATCGGGAGATTCGCATAATCATGTTTTCGGACAGCCAGACCTCGCAGATGTCGTCGCTCGCGAGGGGTAACGGGGACCAGGTGCATAGTATCGCTCCTTCTCTTCTTTAGTTTTCAATGGATTCGGCAATTTTCGCGAGATTCCTCCGCTTTTCCACGGATGAAGGTATCACAGCACCTCGTTTACCTGGCAATTTAGGTACACGAGGTGAACCGGCACTCGTCAAAATCGAGAAAATCAACTGCCTTCTAGCTTGGTCTGAAATGTTGGGTTGCGGATTTCGGATTTCTGGAAGGAAAAGCAAAGCCTGCCACGAATTGTAATGCTAGTCAAGGGGATTGTTG
>SLOG01000203.1 GCA_007132635.1 Limnochordia bacterium | reverse complement strand
TGGTCGATGAATTTCAGGACACGAATCGTCGTCAGCAGCGAATCATCGACAAGCTCATTCACGGTCATGCAAAGCTCTTTGTTGTGGGTGATCCCAAACAATCAATCTATCGCTTTCGAGGTGCCGATGTTCGCATCTTTTCCGAAACGTCCGACGCGATTCGGCAGCGGGGTGGAGCCGTCATCGCGTTAGAGGAGAATTTCCGTTCAGCCCCGGATATCATCGAGGTGGTCAATCGTCTGTTTTCCGCTCTAATGCAGGATGAAGCGGTTGAGTATTATCCTTTGAAGGCTGCAAGTTCGGTGGTCGGAGCGGGAGTCGAACTTTTGGCTGTATCAGCAGATGACAAGGTGTCCATTGAAGAGTCTCGAACGCAAGAGGGGCAGCAGATAGCTCGTCATATACGTTGGTTAGTCGAACATGAGGACGTGTCCTACGGCGATATCACAATCCTTTTTCGGGCGATGTCCCAGGTAAAACTTTATGAACGACCTCTTCAGGAATTGGGGATTCCTTTCGTCAACGTGAGCGGGCGAGGGTTTTATGGCCGGCAGGAGGTTCAGGATGTTCTGGAGGTCATCCGCTGGGTGGATGATCCCACAGATATGGCAGCTCGAGCGGCGGTTCTGCATTCACCGTTCTTTAATGTATCAGAAGAAGCCCTTTTTTGGGACCTTTGTGGGCAGCCAGAATCCATGCACAGAACCGAAAAGCTGAAGTTGCAGCAGGCTGAAGAGTGGTATCAGGCGCTGCGGGAAATTGCCTTCCATCGACCAGCACCGATTTTTTTTGAACGCTTGTTAGAGACCACCGACTATACCGAGGCGATTGTGACGAGTCCTTTAGGGAAGCAGCGGTATGCTAACCTGACGAAACTCCAAGAGGTCAGCTGGGACTTGTGGAGCCGCGGGCATCTGTCGTTGTGGGATCAAATCCAATACATCGAGCAGATCATGGCGGAGACCGACAAGGAAGGCGAAGCCAAGTTGAACGTCGATGAAGCCGATGCCGTCACACTAATGACGGTTCATGGATCGAAGGGTCTAGAATTTGATACGGTGTTTCTCCCTGACCTGCAGCGTACGCTTGTGCAGAATCAACACCCGCCCATTGCGTTTCACCAGGACGCAGGGCTAATCTGCCGCAACACCAGTGTTTATGCACAGGCGGCGGCACTGCAGCGCTCAGAAGAGCTTGCAGAAGCCAAGCGGCTTCTCTACGTTGCCGTGACTCGCGCTGAACGCCGTGTTGTATTGTGCGGAGGACCAGACGATGCTGATGCTGAGACCTATTGGTGTTGGATTCGCAGCGAACTAGGCGACAGCTTGGCTGCACAGGTGCGTTCAGTGGATTCCTCCCCCCGGATGAAGAGCATTCAAGCCGAACCAGTCTTCCATGTTCCAATCAAGCCGGAGCCTCTTCCAGTCCCTGTCGTTTTCAAACGAACGGCCTTCTCGACGACAAGCGTAGCAGTGTACCAGCAGTGTCCTCGCAGGTATTATCTGCGGTATATTCTGCATGCGCCCGAAGAAGCCTTGGGACCGCGTATCGGTTCGTCACATGCGCAAGGTGGGCTCGACCCCTTGCTGCGCGGAAACATCGTCCATCGGGTATGCGAACGGCTTGGCAGTTTCGATGACGTGGATGGTCTTCTAGTCTGGGCTGCTTCCATGGAAGGTGTTCTCTTGCGTACTGAACAAAAACGCGAGCTTCGAGAACTCGTTCGGCAATTCTACGATAGCCAATACTTCGAAGCAGTGTTGACCAGCGACGTTCAGCGTGAATGGGAGTTCTCTCTTCCTTTAGGCGAAGATTGGATTACAGGCATTATGGATTTTGTCCACTATGGTGACTCGGGTCTGTGGCTTATGGATCTAAAGACGAATGCTGTAGACGAAAACCATGCTTTCGAGGAAGCAAGGCGCTATGACTGGCAAATGCAGATCTACGCTTGGGCTCTGGGAGTTCTCACGGGAAAGAGCGTCCAACGAGCCGAACTCTTCTTTTTGGTGCCAGGCGTGGTCATTCCCGTCGAGTTAGAACCTCTCGAATCAGCTGAGGCTGCCCTGCTGGAAAGCTTCAGAAGCATCAAAGAGCACTCGCTGCAGGGCGTGGGCGGGTTTCCTCAAGGACATGATTGCGCGTTCTGCGGTTATTCGTGTCGGGAGAGGTGAGTAGGGTACAGTGAAACAGACCGAGAAAGAGCGTCTGCGAGAAGAACTCCAAGCCGCCCGCGCGGCTCTGGAAGTTGAAAAACGGCAGGCATGGGACAGGGCGATCTGTCAACGCCTGCTGCAGCTGCCGGAATACACTGCGGCAGCGACGGTTATGACGTTTCTGTCGTTTGGCACCGAGATTGACACGTGGCCGATCCTAGAGGCCATCTGGGCTGATGGGAAGACAGCCCTAGTACCGAAAGTCTTAGGGCGTGAGCGAGGGATGATTGCTGTAGAGATCCATACCAAAGCGGACTTGCAGCCAGGAATTTGGGGTATACACGAACCGATATCGAGCCAACCAACATCGCCCATCCGTGCGGATTGTATCGTTGTACCAGGCTTGGCCTTTTCTGTCTCCGGTTACCGCCTGGGCTATGGCGGCGGCTACTATGACAGCTTTTTGTCACAGGCCGCCGGTAGGAAAGTAGGGATTTGCTATGAGTTGTTCATTCGCGACGTCCCGGTCTGTTCGTGGGACGTTCCGGTCGATGTTATCGTGACCAACACTCGTGTCGCTAGAATAGGCTGATCAACACAGATGCATAACCGGAAAACCGAAGGGTGACAGGGAAAAGGGATGCTAGTGCAGAAAACAAGAAAATAGGAGGCATTGCTCTTTCGAGGGAGAGCGGCTGTCCATAGGGAGGTGCTGTCCATGGCAGCGAATCATGTATTGTCTATCGATCAAGGGACGACCGGGACAACGGTGTTTGTTTTCGACTACACAGGACAAGCCAAAGCACAAGTGTACCGAGAGATCAAGCAGTTTTATCCTCGGCCAGGATGGGTGGAGCATGACGCTGCAGAGATTTGGGACGTGACCCAGGAGCTCATCGGAGAAGCTTTGGAGAAAGCTGAGATTTCCTCCGATCAGTTGGCGGCTATCGGTGTGACAAACCAGCGAGAGACCACAGTGCTTTGGGATCGCGAAACTGGAGAACCAGTGGGGCGGGCTGTTGTATGGCAGTGCCGTAGAACAGCAGCCATGTGTGAACAGATGAAGGCTGACGGTCTTGGACCGACATTTCGCAAGAAAACCGGGCTTGTCCTTGATGCCTATTTTTCGGGTACGAAAATCCGCTGGATGCTGGAAAACGATGCTGATCTGCGGTCGAGAGCGCGACAGGGGCAGTTGGCTTTCGGAACAGTCGATAGCTGGCTAATTTACAATCTGACAGGCGGTACCGTCCATATAACAGATTACACAAACGCTTCGCGGACTCTCCTTTTTAACATCCATACACTGGAGTGGGACTCCGAACTGCTGCGTCTCCTGGAGATTCCAGCCAGCCTGCTTCCTGAAGTGCGGTCCTCCAGTGAGGTTTACGGATATACAGTAGAGGCCAGCAAAGTCCCAGCGGGGATTCCGATTGCGGGTATCGCTGGTGATCAACAGGCGGCTCTATTTGGTCAGGCTTGTTTTGATCCGGGTATGGTGAAAGCGACGTATGGCACGGGATGTTTTATCTTGATGCAGACTGGTGAAGTGCCTGTTCCTTCCGAAAGTGGGCTGTTGACCACCATCGCTTGGGGAGTTGGTGGACGCATATGCTACGCCCTGGAAGGCAGTATTTTCATCGCTGGAGCGGCTGTGCAGTGGCTGCGCGATGAGCTCGAACTCATCGGCACAGCGGCCGAGACAGAGAGTCTAGCCCTATCCGTACCGGACACTAACGGGGCTTACTTCGTGCCAGCATTTGTTGGTCTGGGCGCTCCTTATTGGGACCCTTATGCTCGCGGGACCATTGTCGGCCTGACTCGAGGGGTAAACAAGAGGCATATCGTTAGGGCAGCGCTAGAGTCTGTAGCTTACCAAACCAAGGACATTGTGGGGGTCATGAGCCGTGATTCGCGCATTCCTATCGACATTGTCCGTATTGACGGCGGGGCGAGCGTAAATGACTTTCTCGCTCAATTTCAGGCTGACATACTGAATGTGCCGGTTGAGCGTCCGCTGGTTGCAGAGACGACCGCTGTGGGCGCAGCGTTCTTGGCAGGGTTAGCTGTTGGGTTGTGGGAGGATCAAGAAGCGCTTCGCAGAACGTGGAAGGCGGGGGAGCGGATGGAACCGAATATGGAGGAAAAACAACGCAATCGCCTGTATCAAGGGTGGCAGCAGGCCGTTAGACGCAGCCTGAACTGGGAGCAGAGTCGTGATGCGTGATTCTGTTGCCGACAAACTGCTCCTGCTGAAGTCGCATATGATACGAACTCCCGTCATTGCTGGTCTGAAGAATATTCGCGATGTATACACAGCGGCGGCATGCGGGATTCGAATCTGCTTTTTTCTGACCGGGACGATTTTTGAACTGCGTGAGATCGCCACGGTTACGAGGCAGAACGATCAGCTGCTTTTTGCCCATGTAGATTTAATCCAAGGGATCGCCAAGGACGCCAGTGGTATTCGGCTGCTTGCGGAAGAGGTTGACATCGACGGCATTTTGACGACAAAGAGTCATCTCATTCGAGTTGCAAAAGACAACGATCTCCTGGCTATCCAACGGCTCTTTATGCTGGACTCGGAAGCTCTCCGAACTGCCCTCCATATCCTGAAAAGCAGCCACCCGCATGCTGTTGAGATCCTTCCTGCCTTGATACTGCCGAATATTCGGAGGCGGCTCCCGGATGATCTTCCGCCCGTCATTGGCGGAGGGCTTGTGGAAACGGCGGATGAACTTAGGGCAGTGCTGCAGGCACCAGTTTTGGCGGTCTCCACGAGTAACCATGATCTGTGGAGGTTGTCGGCGCGGCAGATTGATAGAGCGATGTCTGACTGAATGGGAAAAGGAGACGCGACAATGGATCAAAAATGGTT
>SLOG01000201.1 GCA_007132635.1 Limnochordia bacterium | reverse complement strand
CACTACCGAACGATGGAGTCCGTGGAAATCGAGGTTAAGGACGGGTGCATTCAACGCGTGACATCCTCTCCGGAGCCAGGCCGGGAGCAACCAATCGTTGGTCCGGGTCTCATTGACCTGCAGATAAACGGTTTTGGCGGTGTGGACTTTAACCAGAACCTAACAGCAGACCGCGTGCGGTCTGTTGTGAAAGAACTGTGGACAGAAGGCGTCACAACCAGCTATCCGACGATCATCACGAACAGCGATACAGCCATTGGCGAGGCTGCGGCGGCCGTGTGCGAGGCGTGCAGCAGCGACCCAACAGCGGCAGCCGGAATCGGCGGAATCCATCTGGAAGGTCCGTTTATAACTCCCGTGGACGGACCGCGCGGCGCCCATCCGCGGGAGTACGTACAGGCACCAGACTGGTCTTTATTCAGCCGCTGGCAGAGCCAATCTGGCGGCCTGATTCGCATCGTGACATTGTCTCCTGAATGGGAAGAAGCTGACAGTTTCATTGAGCACTGTGTTAGAGACGGTTTGGTGGTAGGCATTGGGCATACAGCCGCAGACTCCGAGGCCGTGCATCGGGCCGTCGATGCGGGAGCCACTTTGGCGACGCATTTGGGAAACGGTGCGCATCTGGAACTCCCAAGGCATCCAAACTACATATGGGCGCAGCTAGCGGATGATCGGCTGTGGGCCTCACTCATTGCAGATGGTTTTCATCTTCCCGAGGATGTTCTGCGGGTTATGCTGCGCGCCAAACAGGGAAGAGCGATCATTGTCAGCGATGCGGTCTACTTAACGGGAATGCCTCCAGGTGCTTATAAGACGCATGTTGGCGGTGCGGTCGAGCTGACAGAAGCCGGGAAACTGCATCTGGCAGGCGATTCTAGGATCTTGGCGGGTTCGGCTCAGACGCAGATCTTTGGTCTTAGGCATTTGGTGCAGAGCGGCATTGCAGACTTGGCTGCTGCGTGGGATATGTGTTCGGTCAAGCCGGCGGAACTTATGGGGTTGCCCGCGGCTGCCGGCTTACAGGCAGGAGCTCCTGCCGACCTCCTGGTTGTCTCACCGCCAGATTCTGGTTTCGCGGTGCTGCAGACCATTAAGGCCGGCCGGGTTGTGTTTTCTGCAGCCGAAACCGGCCCTGCAGGTGCCGAGACTTGAGTTAAGGAGCAGGAGGATACTCGTTGGCCAGCAGGTGCAGCGGTTCTGCATCCTCGATAATTGAGGGGAACCGGCCGACTGGTTCTAAAAAACAGTTGTCGACGCGATCGTCATTGACTTTGGAGACCTCGCCCACCAGAACGGTACCGCAATTTTCTTCGCCCCAGAACGTGTGGTAGAGATAGCCTGGCAGGGTGATGCTTTCTCCTGGAGTCAACCTTACTGTTGTGCCGGCGGGTACTTCGTAGCGGCGGCCGTCTTGGGATACAGACACCGCCGTGTCGGCCAACTTTTCATCCTCAGTCGAATTATACAATGTGATAAGCAGGTTGCCGCCTCCTCGGTTGATGATGTCCTCGGTTTTGTTCCAATGGAAGTGCATAGGCGTCACCTGGTTTTCTTCGACGATCATCAGCTTCTCGGCGTATGTCTTGGTATACTTGGAATCATTGAGACTTCCGTTTCGCACCGTGAAGAGGAACAAGCCAATGCGCTTGAAGTCGCCGCTGCCGAAGTCGGTGATATCCCAACCCATCAGGTTGTCGCGGATTTCGTCGTATTCATCGGACTTCTTCTGCCACTCGTCGGGAGTCCAGTAGGCAAAGGGCGGGAGTTTGAAATTCATTTTCTCTAGGAAGGCGATGCCGCGCTCCATGATAGCATTTAGTTCTGATCGTTTCACGATAAGTCAACCTCCTTGGCTTTTTGAGAAATTGTCAGTAGACGCTGGACTCGTTTGCCGATACGACTGCGATCGGCGGCTCGTTGGCTGGGATCGTCCTGGGGGACTGGCTGGAGAAACGGCCCCATGGGAATACCACGGGACTCGAGCGCGAGTTTAAAACCGACCGGAAACGGCAGAGCCGCCATGTCCCTCACCAATCCAAGCAGTTCATACTGAAGCATCAAGGCTGCATCGACATGTTGTCTCTGCCAGAGGCGGTAAAGGGTACTCATGAATTCGGGGACAATCCCGCTGATGACGACCATGCAGCCTTGCGCTCCGCCCATTAGGGCAGGGACGAAGGTTTCCTCTCGCCCCGTTAGGACTGTGAAATTTGCTTCTTCCAGGCGCACTCGGTCCATGAAATTCATGAGATCGATCATACTGCCGCTGCTGTCTTTGAGGCCGATAATGTTCGGCACATGAGACAGGCGCGCTATCACTTCGTGGCTGATTGGTGACGTAAACATCGGTATGTTGTACAGAATGATGGGCATATCCGGGACCCCCGCAGCTAACTTGCGAAAGTGCCGCTCAATGCGGTCATCGTCAAGGGGGTAGAAGTAGGGCGGACAGACGACGACAGCGCTGCAGCCGCGGGACTGTGCGTGCGCAGTGAGCTCAATGCAGCGGTCCGGATTGGTGTCGGCAGCGCCGGGAACCACCGGAAGTCGACCGTTAGACTGATCACAGACAATATCAATGATCCGCTTTTTCTGGTTGAGAGAGAAATGGACAAACTCCCCCACACTGCTGACAGGAAATAGTCCCTGTATTCCCCCGCCGATACACAAATCCGTATAGGCGCGCAGTGATGCCTCCAGTGGTTCACGTCGGTCGTCGAGCGGAGTCATCATGGCTGCGTAAACACCTTGGGGCTTATACACTTGCACATCACCTTCCTTGGAAGCGGCTGGTTTTGCTATTGCTGCTAATGGATTCCATAATCGCTCCCCTAATCCTGCTTCGGAATTTTCCCGCTGGAAAGGATTACCCGCTTTCGTGTGGAAATGTGAGAGATACTAAGAAAAACGGAGGGAGTCACATGGGGATTCAACCGATTCGCAAAAAATGGGCTGGGACCATGACCGATCGAGAAAGGTTTAATAACCAGATGCACTATAGGTCGGTGGACCGCTGTTTTAACATGGAGTTTGGTTACTGGCAGGAGAATTTCGAGCAGTGGGACATTTTTGTTGAACACGGAATCACTAACAACGCCGAGGCAGACTTGTTTTTTAGTTTCGATAAGATTAAGGGGATCGGCGGGCCTGTTTGGCTCTATCCGCCGTTTCCTGAAGAAGTGATCGAAGAGACCGCGTCGAAGAAGATTATCCGCAACAGCGATGGCTTACTGGCAGAGGTGCCGAAAGATGGCCATGACACCATTCCGCACTTCATGGAGTCATCTGTCACTACGCCCGAAGATTGGAAACGTGTGAAGGACGAACGCATGCAGCGGGGAGCCCACAGGCAAGTGGATGTCGAAGGGTTGAGAGCACTGCATCCTGACGATCGAGACTATCCATTGGGCATCCACTGCGGCTCGATGATTGGTAAGATCCGGGATATGCTGACCTTTGAGGGTCTAGCCTATGCCACCTTTGATTATCCGGACATGGTGGATGATATGGTGGAGACTTGCTGTCTCTTGGTGGAGGATGCGCTCGATCAGCTCCTGCCGCACTTTGACTTTGATTATGCGTCCGGCTGGGAGGATATCTGTTTCAAGAGCGGCCCGATTGTGAGCGTTCCGTTTTTCCGTGATGTGGTTATGCCTCGCTATAAGCGAATCAACCAGAAACTCAAAGCTCACGGAATTGACCTCTGGTATACCGACTGTGATGGCGATGTGCGGCCGATTCTGCCCTATCTGCTAGAAGGCGGCATCAACTGCCTGTTCCCGTTTGAAGTCAACGGCTGTGCCCATCCGGCGGAACTCCTGTCCGAATATGGGAAGGAGCTGCGGATTATGGGCGGTGTTGATAAGATTAAACTCGGTGAAGGGCCCGCTGCGATCAAAGAGTACCTAGAGAGCCTCGAGCCTTTGGTGGCACGCGGCGGCTATATACCGTTTTGCGATCACCGCTGCCCACCAAACGTGAAACCGGAGGACTACCTATACTATCTGGATCTCAAAGAGAAGATGTTTGGGATGCAGTCGTAAGGAGCTGTTGGCAAATGCCATTTATCAAACCCTTCCGGGCAGTCAGACCAAATAAGAGCGTGGTCGGCTACGTGGCCGCGCTTCCGTACGACGTGGTTAGTACGGAGGAAGCTCGCGAGCTTACTGCAGAGAATCCTTTGTCTTTCCTACATGTGGATCGAGCAGAGGTTGACCTGCCTTCTGCGGTTGATCCCTACGACGCGTTGGTCTATGCTAAGGCTCGGGAGAATCTCGACGCCATGATGGCGGAGCACGTTTTTATCGAGGATGAAGATGAGCATCTGTACATTTATCGGCAGATTATGGATGGTCGTGTGCAGACAGGACTTGTCTGCTGCACGTCGATTGATGACTATGAACAAGGGATTATAAAAAAACATGAACATACACTGCCTAGCAAAGAGGCCGACCGAATTCGGCACATGGAGGCCTGTGAAGCCCACACGGGTCCGATTTTCCAGGCCTATCGGCCCCATCCTGAGGTGCACTCTGTCCTGTCTGACTGGACAGGTTCGCGCGAGGCACTGTATGACTTTGCCACATCGGACGACGTGCGGCACGTCATCTGGCTTATAGATGACGCGCCTGTAAAAGAGAAACTTATATCACTGTTTCAGGACATTCCCCATCTTTATATCGCTGACGGCCACCATCGCACGGCGGCGGCCTGGCAGGTGGGAAGGCGGCGACGCGACGCCAACCCCAATTACACGGGTAACGAAGGGTATAACTTCTTTCTTTCCATTCTATTTCCAGCCGATGAACTCCATGTCATGCCCTATAACCGTGTTGTGCAGAATTTGGGCGGTCTCAGCGAGGAAGACTTTCTGACTGCAGTGAAAGAACGGTTTTCCGTAGAGTCAGCGGAAGAACCTGTTCAACCCACCCAAAAGTATCATTACGGGATGTGTTTGGGAGGCCGTTGGTATCTTCTCAAGGCGAAGGATATACCGGCAGGAGACGATCCGGTGGCGGCCTTAGATGTGTCT
>SLOG01000195.1 GCA_007132635.1 Limnochordia bacterium | reverse complement strand
GCCTAAGCGCCTCCCGAAATGGTTTGCGACGAGGTTTTAAGGCTTTCGACACAAAAGGAACTCCGAGTAGTTCAGCCAAGTGTTTGACCCGATGGTGCAGGCCATTTGACACAATGCACACCCGAAGCCCCAGCGTCGTCGCCTCTTGAATCCAATCGCGAAAACTCTGATCCATGGTCTGCCGGTCCCAGCGAATTAGTGTATTGTCTAAGTCAACTAACACGCCGCGGATACCTTCACTGAGTAGTTCGCAAAGATCGAGATCGAAAACACTTCGAAGCACCAAATCTGGGCATAAAAGCCGCATAGAAAGCTCAATTCCTTTCACCAATCCGCTGTCGAAGCGGGATATATATCAACCCAGCAATCACAATACTACCTGCTCCCTGCACTAGATCTCCCGGAATCGATGCTGCTGCGGGCCCAAACCCGTACATGACTGTTGCAGCCGCCAAATAACCACCGATCATCCAAAGAGCCGCAACCGGCATCGCCACCAAAGGACGCCGCGCAAGTGAGCCTACTATGACACCCTCTATCCCCTTGATCACCAATGTCCAAGGAGCCCAGTGCGCATAGCCCAACAGCAAATCAGCCAACATGGAACCAATACCTCCTGCGAGGCCCCCCACAAGAGGGCCGAAAAGCAGACCAGCCAAGAAAATCACAGAATCACCCACGTTGATGAATCCCTGCACAGCCGGAAGCGGGATATTGATGACCATCGTAGCTGCAGCAACCAGTGCGGCGAAAATCGCGGTACGGGTAATGATTCTGGTATCCATGCGTGTCTTTCCTCCCCTGCCAGCGCTTGATTACAGTATCAGTACCTTAGCCGTATTCGTCACCGAGTGCCAAAACCCTGCAAGACTGTCCAGACGTCTTCATAGCATGAAGAGGCACACCAGCTGACGACCATCGGTATGGAAGTGTCTTCTGACACTGCACTCGGGACTCTGATGAAGTGCGTCACCGGAGATCGCTTCTTCTCTCACGATTTCGCCGGAGCAGCTCCTCTTTCATCCAGCGGTTCTCTTTCGCCACTCCGACGAAGCCCAATTCCAGTCGCCGCTTTTCCTCTTCACACTCATACGTTCTCCGCTCAAGACTGCCGATCTTGCTTTCGTATTCGTGAATCAGCCGCGCCAGTTTAAGGTGCTCCTGCTGAAGCTCCGCAAATTTAGTGCGGAGTTCATGCAAAACCGCCTCCTCTTCGGCCTGGCGAAGGCCTCTCCGCAATAGAAAAAGCACAGCAGAGGGTAGCGGACGGCCCCCAGCCGCTTTTTTCAGGCGTCTTAAGCTTCGGAGACACAAGGACATACAACCCCCTTAGATTAAAACAAAGAAAATGACCTCTCTTTGTATTGGCCGTAGCCAGAGGTCATTCCTTTCTAACTAAACAAAAGTCGAAGAAAACCAAAAGTCAGTTTGCAGTCTCCGGACCCAATAGATTGTCACACTCTTGACGAACCCAATCCTGAATGTCCGTCGCTAGGCTATAATAGCTCCATGTGCCTTCTGACCGCCTGCGGATCAACCCTTCATTCAGCATGAGTTTGAGGTGGTATGATATTTTTGGCTGGCTGAGTCCCAACAACTCACAAAGTTCACCAACACAGCGCTCTTTCTCCTGAAGAAGAAGCAAGATCCGCAGACGAATGGGGTCGGCCAGCATGTGAAAACGCCGTGCCGACAGCTCTACCTTTGGCATCATTTTGGGCCTCCTAGACCTAAAGATCGAATCAATCCGCTATCCCGGAGTTTTGTGAAAACCGCCACTTTCTCCGGTGTAAAGAAAGGGTCTCTATGGCAAAAGAAACCCTAAACCCGCGTCTTAAGCTTCTTGCTCAAATGCACAGCATTGCTTCGGAGTGCCAATTCTTCCGACTTTGCATAACAGTATCGTGCGAGACGATGATTACCATCCTGCCGATATGCGTCCCCAAGACGGACAAACTCGCGGATCTTTTTCTTCGGCGGTTGTGGCCAATACCAGAGAAACCGCAATCTCCAAGACTCAGGATCCATGAAAAAGCATCACACTCCAAAACCTAGTTTATTTTGATAATATCTTATCATGTTCAAGTGGTAATTTCAACCATCGAACTTAGGCCTTTTTCTTTAGGCGTTCGCGAGCACTACGGTCTAAGACAGCTTTGCGAATCCGCAATGACTTCGGTGTCACTTCGAGATACTCATCATCGGCCAAAAATCCGAGCGCCTGCTCTAGGCTCAGCTGACGTGGTGGTGTCAGTTTGACCAGATCATCGGAACCCGCTGCCCGCACATTGGACACATGCTTTTTTTTCGCTGCATTGACTTCCAAGTCTTCAGGCCGACTGCTTTCCCCAATCACCATACCCGCATATACACGAGTGCCGGGCGTAACAAACAAGACCCCCCGCTTCTCGATGTTCTCAAGCGCACTCGCTGTCGCTTCGCCTTCCTCCCAGGCAACCAGACTGCCAGTGCTGCGTGTTGGAATATCACCGCTCCAGGGACCATAGTGAGAAAACGTGTGATGCATGATGCCAAAACCTTTCGTCTCCGTCAAGAAAATAGATGAAAAGGCTATCAGACCGCGAGCCGGCACCCTGAAAATAACCCGTAGCTGATCGCCGTTAAGCTGCTGCATCGTCTGCACCTCGCCTTTACGACTCCCAACAAGCTCCATAACCGGTCCCAGGCTGTCTTTGGGTATGTCAACGATCAAGCTCTCCAACGGTTCTTCCACTCCCTGGTCGCCACGCCGCAGTACGGGTTGAGGCTTGGAGACACAAAACTCGTAGCCCTCGCGCCGCATGTTCTCAATTAAGACTCCCAGATGGAGTTCTCCTCGGCCGCAAACCCGAAACGCGTCCGTCGAATCCGTGTCACTCACCTGCAGGGCCACGTTCGTGTTCATCTCGCGATACAGGCGTTCACCCAGCTGCCGCGATGTCACGTATCGCCCTTCTTCGCCGCCAAAGGGTCCGTCATTTACTCGGAAAATCATCGCTAGAGTGGGCTCATCCACGTGCATTGCCGGCAGAGGTATTGGGTTTTCGAGTTCATTGACTGTTTCGCCAATCTGGACACTGTCAACACCACTGAAAGCAGCGATATCTCCTGGCTGCACTTCCTTGACGCTTGCGCGCTTCAGACCGGCAAACGTGTAAAGCTGACCGATCTTCTCCCGGCGGCCACCAGGATTCGTGACCGAAGTGACCAGAACATCCTGACCAGAGCGGAGCAGCCCGGCTCGAACTCGCCCCACCCCGATGCGGCCTACATAGTCATCATAGTCTAGGTTTGTCACAGCCATCTGCAGCGGACCCTCGGCGACGAACGGTGCCGGAATCCCGTGAATTATCCCGTCCAGTATCGGCAGAATGGAGGCCGTCTCGGACACTAAGTCATCTAACTCTGAGGATGCAACTCCCTGCAGCGCTGAGCAATAGTATACTGGGAAATCCAGCTGTTCGTCTTTGGCCCCTAAGGTCACAAGCAAGTCAAAGACCTCGTCAACGACTCGGTCAGGCTCAGCGAAAGGCCGGTCTATCTTGTTCACAATCAGCAAAATCCGGAGATCGTGCTCCAACGCCTTCTGCAGCACAAAGCGTGTCTGCGGCATAGGACCTTCCACGGCATCAACGACAAGCAGAGCTCCATCTACCATTCGCAGGACCCGCTCTACCTCTCCCCCAAAATCGGCATGGCCAGGAGTATCAACGATGTTAATCTTGTGATCTCCGTACATCACAGAGATGTTTTTCGCAAGGATCGTAATACCTCGTTCCTTCTCTAGTGCATTGGAGTCAAGAACGCGTTCATCGACCTGCTCGTTGTCGCGGAACACGCCGGTTTGTCTCAGTATCGCGTCCACTAATGTCGTTTTCCCATGATCTACGTGGGCGATAATAGCGATATTTCTCAAGTTCAAACTCAGATTCCTCCATTTATAAAGGGCTAACCACCAGACACCGCCAAGCTCCGCACCAGTAGAGATGGGCTGCCAGTACTCCCTCCGCCGCCTGGCAGGCCGAAGGCCAGGTTATCAGCCACACCCTCAACCGACTTAAGCAGCTCAAGAAAGTTACCGGCCGCCGTGATTTGGTCCACCGGCTCGGCCAAATGTCCATCACGAATCCGATATCCACTCGCTGCGAGAGAGAAGTCTCCCGAAACTGCGTTGGCTCCAGAGTGAAGCCCCTGCATGTCAGCAATGTATAATCCATCTTGGACACAGCTAATCAACTGCTTCTCCGATATCAAGCCGGGCTGAACGAAAAAATTGCTCGGAGCGATACTGACGCTTGCCTTCACGGAAGGCCGGTACGCGTTGCCCGTACTGGAAACACCGTCTTTCCTGGCAGTCTTTAGATTGTGCAGAAACGTCATCAACTCACCATCTCGGATGACATCCTTTTGCCTACAGGCCACGCCTTCACCATCGAAAGGCTGCGAGCCGGCTCCATTCGGGAGTAAGGGATCATCGCGCAGGGTAAGGGCACTCGTTGCGACAGTCTCACCTAGACAGCCCTCAAGCCGAGACAGTCCCTTCTGTACTGCGTCCGCCGAGAACAAGGAGACGAAAGTCTTGATTAGGTCGGCAGCCGCTCTATTCCGCAGAACAACCGGGTACGAGCCTGGTGGAAGCGATCGTGCCGTCAGCATTGATACGGCTTCTTCAGCAGCCTCTTCGGCGAGAACTCGCGGATCCAGTTTAGCCCATTGATTGGTGACGACATAGCGCCCGGCAGTCTTAACACGGTCATTGTCCTGAGCGACGACGCTCACATAAAGTACACAGGAATTACGGTGAAAACTCTGGGACAACCCTCGACTGTTAACGAGCGAGATCTCTTCGTCCTCGTCACCATATAGCGCGTAGTTCACCTGTCTGACACGTTTGTCGGCTGCTAGCGCTGCTTCTTCCAGTGCAAGAGCCATTCCCAGTTTGTCCTCAACAGAGACATGGGCTAGGTCTTGATTATAGGCGGTCACGGCAGGATAGTCAACGCTGCCGCCGTAAATTTCCTGTTCATCTGGATCGT
>SLOG01000107.1 GCA_007132635.1 Limnochordia bacterium | reverse complement strand
CCGTCAGAGAAACCGCGCACGTTACCATTGATGTGTATACCATTACCGGACAACACATCGCAACACTGGTCAACCAATCCCGCGATCCCGGTTATTATGATGTTACCTTCGACGGGACCAGGCTCTCCAGCGGTGTGTATATCTATCGCATGCAGGCCGGTGATTTTGTCCAGAACAGAAAGCTGATGCTGCTCAAATAATTTATTCCGGCAGCTTTTGCACATTAATCCGGTCATTCAGGCATTTTAGATGCCTGGGTGGCCGGATAACCAAGACAAGCTGTAGAAACCACAATGTCTTTCTTGCTCAACATATGGGCACTCCCGGGATTCTGTTAGCCAGCGTCTGAGAGATTTATTCCAAGACTTTTATACTATATTCCTGGCTATACCCTCGCACTTTCCGGACAATATGCAAAGCATAGCAAAATAAATATGACACCTGCCAAACAAAGGTGCTAAAGCCGCATAAAAACCATCTTCATTCCTTTGCGAGGACATCGATTAGTGAATGATTCACAGCCTGCGGTTACGACAAGGAGGAAAAGCAACAAAAACAGGCAGCTTTACACTTCACACGCACATAAATGAGAAAAGAACATGAATTCTTTCACAAACAGTATTTCCAGATGGGGTCTGGCTTTATGCCTGACGCTGTCGATGATGGTTCTATACGGCCAGCAGGTTTCGGCCCAAAAGCCCATGGTTGTTGACCGGAATGGAGAAATAGTCCAGGGCGGACTGGCACAAACCGGGCAGTCCGTTGTAGAACGCGATTCACTGGCCCTGGTGGCCCTGTATTTGTCCACCAACGGGGACCGCTGGGTCAACAACGATGGCTGGCTGACCGAAATGGTGGAATTCTGGCATGGTGTCACACAAATACGCGAAATCCAGGTTGCAGAGGATGAGTTCGAGTGGCGGGTAACCCGCTTGAGTCTTGATCAAAATGACCTGACCGGCGAGCTTCCTCCTGAAATCGGTCTATTGGATGAGTTAACGCAGTTCTATCTGTTGCGAAACAACCTTGCAGGTCCCATCCCGCAGGAGATTGGGCAAATGAAAAGCCTGGTTAACATCCGTTTTGGCGACAACCAGCTCAGCGGCGTGCCGCCCTGGGAAGCCCTGGTCTCCCTTCCGAATCTGTCCCAGCTTCAGTTGCGGGCCAATCAGCTGACCGGCGATATTCCTCCTGTCGTGGGACAGTTTCCTAGTCTGCGGTTTTTTGACATGATGACCGTACCGTTCACGGGAACCATTCCCAACGAGTTCGGGGACATCCAGACCCTGGTAAAATTCGAGGTCGGCCCGTCTCATTTCAGCGGCCCGATGCCGGATTTCGGTGAGATGGAGAACCTCGATTTCTTCCAGGTGCGCATGAGCCCCTTGCTGGATCCCGGTCCCTTCCCGGAATTTCTACGCAACCTGAATGAAAAAATTAGATGGATTTCCCTGAAAGGTTCCAACCGGACCGGACCGATTCCGGCCTGGCTGAACGAACTGTCACAGCTGGAAACCCTGATTATCGGGTGGGACGAACTGGAAGGAGAGATCCCGGACCTTACGTTCAATGAAAATTTGACACGGCTTACGATTCGCCCGTCCAACATATCCGGTCCGCTCCCCGACTGGCTTGGGTTGATGCCCAATCTGGAGAAGCTGCAGATCAAGAACAGCCCCATAACCGGACCGATTCCGCAGTCGCTGGCAAACGCCCCCAGTCTCCGCAGGCTTCGCCTGGGTGGGCTGCAGCTGGACGGCCCCCTTCCTGATTTGAGAAACCTGGAGCTAACGCGATTGTATCTGGGAGACCTGGGCTTTGAGATCGAGTCAATTCCCGAATGGATTCCCTTCATTGTGGGCATTAACCAGCTGTTTCTTCCGAATAATGGTTTTACCGGCCAGATTCCGGAGTCCTTGGGAGAACTGCCGCTGGCCATACTCTACCTGGCGGACAATCCCGGTTTGACCGGACCGCTGCCGAACTGGCTGGTCAACGGACAAGCCAGCAATCTGGTCCATCTGTATCTGAACAACAATACCGGTTTGGATATCGCCGGCAAGGATATGTCCGAGCTTGAGTTTCTGATCGACCACTATCCCAGGATGATGGAAATGGGTCTGGCCGGACTGGGCCTGACCGGAGAAATTCCGCTGTGGATCGGCGATTTCACCAATATGAGAAAGTTGACATTGGGCAATAACGAGCTGAGCGGGCCGATTCCGGAGACGATGGGTGAAATGCTGATCCTGGACTCTTTGGATCTTTCCTACAACAATCTGAGTGGCCAGATTCCCCAGAGCTTTGCCAATCTGGGCAGGATCGGCCAAACAACGGTGCTGTTGTCGCTGCACCTGGAGGGCAACCAGGATCTTACCGGTCCGATCCCGATGAACTTCACCCAGTGGGATCCGACCCGGATGTTCGCTTTCCACTACCATGACACCGGTCTGTGTGAGCCGACGGATCCGGCATTCCATAACTGGCTGGAGGGAGTGGCTACCCCAAGACCGGATCCACGGAACCCGGGAACCTACCAGCCCGGACTGCGGGGCAGTGTGAAAGGGACCGGCGTTTCCTGTGACCCGGCCTCGGCGGAAATTGGGGAGGTTGCCGACCGGGTGCGTCTGCGCCAGAACTATCCCAACCCGTTCAACCCGTCCACAACGATAAGCTACTCGGTTCCCACCACGGTGCATGTGGAACTGAGCGTGTATGACGTACTGGGACAGCGAGTGGCCACACTGGTAAATGAAACGATAAGTGCGGGTCAGCATCAGGTGGTCTTTGATGCCAGCCGTCTTTCCAGCGGGACCTATATCTACCGCTTGCAGGCCGGCGAGTACAGCCTGACGCAGAGCATGATGCTGATCAAATAAATCCCAGCGTCTCATCAACCTTTCCGCAGAAGCTGGCAGGCGGCTTTACACTTCAGACACATAATTGAGGAAAAGAACATGAATTCTTTCACAAACAGTATTTCCAGATGGGGTCTGGCTTTTTGCCTGATGCTGTCCATGATGGTTTTATACGGCCAGCAGGTTTCGGCCCAAAAGCCCATGGTTGTTGACCGGAATGGAGAAATAGTCCAGGGCGGTCTGGCACAAACCGGGCAGTCTGTTGTAGAACGCGATTCACTGGCCCTGGTGGCCCTCTACAATTCCACCAACGGGGACCGCTGGCGAATCAACGACGGCTGGCTGACCGAAATGGTGGAATTTTGGCACGGTGTCACACGAATAAGGGAAATCCAGGTTGCAGAAGATGAGTTCGAGTGGCGGGTAATCCGTTTGGATTTGCGTCAAAATGACCTGACCGGCGAGCTTCCTCCCGAAATCGGTGTTTTTGATGAGATGGATCAATTCTATCTGCGGAGCAACAACCTTATAGGTCCCATTCCGCCGGAGATTGGGCAGATGAAAAGCCTGGTTAGAGTCCGCATTGACGACAACCAGCTCAGCGGTGTGCCGCCCTGGGAAGAACTGGTCACCATTCCGAATATGATAGAGTTTCTGGCGCGGGCCAATCAGCTTACCGGCAATATTCCTCCAATCGTGGGACAATTTCCGAGTCTGCGGCAGTTCGATAACAGGTTAAATCCATTTACGGGACCCATTCCCAACGAGTTCGGGGACATCCAGACCCTGGAACGGTTCGAGGTCGGCCCTTCGCACTTCAGCGGCCCGATGCCGGACTTCGGTACGATGGAAAACCTTGAAGTATTCACGGTGCGCATGAGCCCCCTGCTGGATCCCGGCCCGTTCCCGGAATTTCTGCGCGGCTTGAATGAAACCATAAGAGCGATATCCCTGAAAGGTTCCAACCGGACCGGACCGATCCCTGCATGGCTGAGTGAACTGCCGGAACTGAGGGAGTTGATTATCGGGTGGGACGAACTGGAGGGAGAGATCCCGGACCTTACGTTCAACGAAAATTTGACGCGGATTACGATTCGCCCGTCCAACATATCCGGTACGCTCCCCGAGTGGCTCGGGTTGCTGCCCAATCTGGAGAAGCTGCAGGTTAAAGGCAGTCCCATAACCGGGCCGATTCCGCAGTCGCTGGCAAACGCCCCCAGTCTCCGCAGGCTTCGCCTGGGTGGGCTGCAGCTGGACGGCCCCCTTCCCGATTTTAGGAACCTGGAGCTTCGGCGATTGTATCTGGGAGACCTGGGCTTTGAGATCGGGCCGATTCCTGAATGGATTTCCCTCATTGTGGGCATTAACCAGCTGCTTCTTCCGAATGCTGGTCTGACCGGCCAGATTCCGGAATCCTGGGGAGAGCTGCCCCTCGCATACTTCAGTTTCGAGGACAATCCCGGTTTGACCGGACCGCTGCCGAACTGGCTAATCAACGGACAAGCCGATAATCTGGTCCGCCTGGTTATGAACAACAATACGGGTTTGGATATCGCCGGCAGGGATATGTCCGAGCTTGACTTTCTGATCGACCACTATCCCAGATTGGAAAGATTAGGTCTGGGAGGACTGGGCCTGACCGGAGAAATTCCGCTGTGGATCGGTGATTTCCTTCTTATGGAAAAGTTGATTTTGGGTAATAACGAGCTGAGCGGGCCGATTCCGGAGACGATGGGAGAAATGCAGGTCCTGGACTCTTTGGATCTTTCCTACAACAATCTGAGTGGCCAGATTCCCGAGAGCTTTGCCAATCTGGGCAGAATCGGTGAAACAACGGTGCTGTTGTCGCTGCACCTGGAGGGCAACCAGGATCTTACCGGTCCGATCCCGATGAACTTCACCCGGTGGGATCCGATCCGGATGTACGCTTTCCACTACCATGACACCGGTCTGTGCGAGCCGGCGGATCCGGCATTCCATAACTGGCTGGCGGGAGTGGCTACCCCAAGACCGGATCCACGGAACCCGGGAGCAGGGTTCGAGCCCGGGCTGCGTGGCAGTGTGAAAGGGACCGGCGTTTCCTGTGAACCGGCCTCGGCGGAAATTGGAGAGGTTGCCGACCGGGTGCGTCTGCGCCAGAACTATCCCAACCCGTTCAACCCGTCCACGACGATAAGCTACT
>SLOG01000204.1 GCA_007132635.1 Limnochordia bacterium | reverse complement strand
TGAACCCGATGACGATCCAACTCGCAAGCTCATTGAGGCCCGCTTCGCCGCCGCCGAACATGGATTGCAGGAACGCTGGGAGTGCTTCCATCATTTGCTCCATTTGCATGTCGGCGAAATTCGGATACAAGGCGACGATCAAAAGCCAAAAGGCCATTAAGGAGATACTGAACAGCAGTAGACGTCCTCTTTCCCGCTGCCACAACCGCCGCATCAAAATAGGATGAATGATGCTCACTGCTCGTCACCGCCTTCCGGTCGATAGTATGCCAAAAAGATCTCTTCAAGGTCAGCCTGCTTACAGCTGAAGTCGCTCATCTCATACGCCTGCAGCTGGGAGAACAGTGCAGCAAAATCTCCTCGCCAACGCAAGGAGAGCCGGCTCCCGTTCTGCTTTAGATTTTCTGCGCCGACCAATGTGAATCGGCCGGCGGCAGCTTCACTTACCAATTCGATCTCTAGTTGGTAGAGTCTCACAGCCTTGAGTTCTTTCACGGTCTGGGTTGTCAGCAGCCGTCCTTGGCGCAGTATGGCCACCTGCTCGCAGACACGTTCCACTTCAGCGAGATTGTGGCTGGACATAAACACTGTCGTTCCTTGATTCGCCTGCTCTGCAAGTAGCTCATAGAAACGAGTGCGGATTAGAGGGTCAAGACCTTCTGTCGGTTCGTCAAGGATCAATAGCTCCGGTTGGTGCTGCATCGCATGCACAAGGCCAATTTTCTGCCGCATGCCATGAGAGTATTCCCGCAGAGGCCTTTCTAGGTCGGAGGGAGCTAAGTCTAAGTCCTGGAGTAGTTGGCTGCGGTAGCCGGCATCGATCGTCCCATAGAAACGGCCCATTAGCTGCAGGTAGCCACTGCCGGTCAGCTCCTCATATAAGCGTAGTTCCCCGGGTAGGTAACCGATCTGCCGCCGCAATTCGGCCGGATACGAGGGGGTGATAGACTGGCCGAACAGCCAGGCGGCTCCCCGGGAGGGGCGGACAATGTCCAATAGGATGCGGATGGTGGTGGTCTTGCCTGCCCCGTTGGGTCCAAGGAATCCAAAGATGGATCCCTTCGGAACCGCAAACGAGACATCCTCTATCCCGCAGGTTTTCCCGTAGAACTTGGTCAGGTGATCGACCGAGATACTGTTCATAGCACCTCTCCTTTACTGGTTGGCACGAAATTTCCTAGCTGTCGTCCCGGTGATGTTTTTGAACACCCGGCAGAAGTCTTGGCTACTTGCGAAGCCACAGGCCGAGCCTATCTCTGTGATCATTTTGCTGGTGGAGAGAAGCAGCCGTTGCGCCTCTAAGACGCGTCGGAACTGTATGTAGCCAACGATAGAGAATCCTGTGGTCTGCTTGAATGTGCGGCACAGGTGGTATTTGCTGGTGTGGAACCTGCTTTCTAGACCGTCTAGCGTGATCTCTGACGCATAGTTTCGATCCAAGTACCCGATGATCGCCTGTGCTTGATCGCTGGAGGCGCTGGCGATCCCTTGCGTTGAGCCTTCCGCAGTGACGTCCCTATAGATAAGCAGTACTTGCACCAAGAGAGTCTTGATGGAGGCTAAGCGATAGGCGTCTGCCTGACGATTTCGGTGATTATTCAGCGCGTGAGTGCGGCTCAACAGTTGTTCAACGTCCATCCGGTTCTTTACATCTAAACGGGCTTTTCTATTAGATCTCTGTGCCAATTGATGGAGCATGCCGCCTATGCCCAGCGCGTTTAGGCAAGCTTCGATGCAGGCGCGGTCAAAGTTGACCACGTATCGGCAGTGGCGGGTGTTACGTTGGTAGAAGACGTTGTGCAGTTCATACTCATCCATCAGCAGCATGTCGCCATCCTGCAGGTGGTAGCTGCGATCCTTGACGAACATCTGGCAGTCTGCGTGGAGGAAGAAGGCCAGTTCGTAGCTGTCGTGGAAATGGGAGACGCTTTCCTTGTCGACCAGAATATCGTCTTGGAAACTGACAGTCAAAGTTGTCCGTGTGTCGGTCTGGCTTTCTAGCACTTATGTCACCTCTTGCCAATTATACCATGCTCTCACAAGATATGTTAACTCTTCGTTATACCCGTCAAGATTCGATAAGACAGCAGCGGAGAAATATGATAAGAATAAGGATATAAACCTTTGTTGGTCAGGAGTGATGCAAGTGACACGAAGAGAACGATATATGCGAATCTTGCGCAATGAAAAGGCGGATACCATCGTTTGGGCACCAAATTTTGACCACTGGCTCACGGTGAACCGGGCTAATGGTACGCTGCCGGCCGCATACCAGGGGATGAGCCGCAATGATCTGGTCCGCGCTGTCGATGCCACGATTTGGGCGCGCAGCTCAGTCCTGAAAAGTAGATCCCCCGGTGTGAAAATCAAGAAGCAGGAACTAGAAGGCAAGTATGTGCGCACAGAGTACCAGACCCCGCTCGGTTCTGTTGATACCTTGCACGTGTACGCGTCGGACATGACGCAGGCCTTGTTTCTCAAAGAGCACATGATAAAAGGGCCGGAAGACATCAAGGTTGTGCGGTATTTGGTTGAGGATATGCAGTATGAACTGGCACCGGAAGCATTTCTGGAATGCGAGGCTGAGGTCGGGGATGACGGCATTACCGTAGTAGGACTGCCGTATTGCATGCCCTACATCCAATTCGGAAAAACCGATGCTGGTTGGGAACGCGGGATCTACCTTTGGCAAGATCATCGAGAAGAAGTTGAAGGCCTGCTAGGGGCTTACTCACAGAGAATTGAAGAGGCAGCCAAACTCATTGCTGCGAGTCCCGCCACGGTAGTACAGTCCGGAGATAACATGGACCAGTGGACCACGTCGCCGCCGCTGTTTCGGCAGTACGCGGTTCCGCATTACCAAAGAATCTCCCAGATCCTCCATGCTTCCGGCAAGGTATTCCAGGGGCATTGGTGCGGTCGAACGGGTCATCTGCTCCCGATGGTAAAAGAAGCAGGGCTGGACGTGATCGAGGCAGTGACGGTCGCGCCTATGGACAATCTTACTATTCCTGAAGCGTTGGACCTAGTCGGCGACCAAGTCGTGATCCAAGGTGGTATACCGTCGGTCAGCATGTGTGAGCAGGGCGGGAGTCGCGATGAGCTGCGCGAGTATGTGGAAGAGCTCTTAAGCCAAGTGCCACTGGGGTATCGATTTGTGCTGGGGATGAGCGACAATGTCCCGCCAGATGCGGATTTCTCCAGAGTCCAGATGATCTCCGATATTGTCAACAATCTGCCTAAACGAACCGAAGTGGAGGAGATGCTGTAGAATGATGTCCCAACGGGAACGATATCTCAAGACCATAGCCTTTGAATCTGTCGACCGCATCCCTTTAGTGGAATGGGGTGTGCGTGAGGCCACTATGAATGCGTGGATTGAACAGGGCTACCCGAAAGGTGTTTCCACGGTGGAGTACTTTCATCTGGACGATGCCACTACCGGTGTGCCGATCAGCACGTTTCTGTATCCGAGATTCGAGGAGCGGGTGCTGGAGCAGACGGAGGAGTACAAAATCTGGATCGATAACCTCGGAGCTACACGCAAGGATTTTCTCAAGGACGCAACGCCCGGTTTTGTGACGCGAAGCTGGCTGCGGTTTCCGGTGGAGGGCCGGAGTGACTTCCTCGCGATCAAAAAGCGCTATGATGCCCAGGAACCTGCCAGGTACCCCGAGGATTGGACGATTGCAGCCGAGAAAATCAACCAGAAAGACGCGGTTACCCATCTTGTCATCCCCTACCTGTTTTGGACGGTGCGCGACTGGATGGGTTTTGAGAATCTATGCATGGCTTTCTATGATCAGCAGGCCTTAGTGGAGGAAATGTTTGAGTTTCTGACTGATTTTTGCATAGAGACCCTAAAGCGCGGGATGGATAAAGTGCGGGTGGATATGGTGGAGCTTAAAGAGGACATGGCTTACAAGCATGCACCCATGATCTCGCCAGCGATGTTTCGTAGATTCATGGCTCCGCACTACCGACGACTCATCGACTTTTTGCGGTCGTACGGTACTAGGATCGTCTATGTGGATTGCGACGGATATCCGGGAGGTCTGATACCTGAATGGATTGAAGTCGGCGTTGACGGCGTGTCTCCGACCGAAATTGCCGCTGGCAACGATCCTCTGCAGCTGCGCAGGGAATATCCGGGTTTTGCCTTCTGGGGAGGGGTCGATAAGCGAGAACTGGCCAAGGGCAAGGCGGATGTGTACAATGAGGTCATGTCCAAGATACCCCAAATGATAGACAAGGGCGGGTTCATTCCTCATGTGGATCACGCCATCCCTCCGGATGTTCCGCTTCAGAACTATACCTATTTCCGCGAATTGATGGAAATGGTTGCTAGCGGCGAAACTCCACCACGAGTGTGATGGAGGATTCTTGGGAAAGTACAGCGAATAAGACAGGAGTGAGCGATCTGCAATGGATCGCTCACTCCTGTCTCGAAGAGGACTCCGTGACGACGGTCGGAACTGGATACAAGGGAGCCATAGATGAACTCAGGTCTCAGTGTGGATTTGGTACGCGAGCTTTGGTCAAAGACCTATAATAGCGGCGGGAAACCGGACTGGTCACACATATTTCCATATTACCATGACGACATTGTTTTTCAGGACGCGATCCAACGGGTCGAAGGGCGCCAGGATTTCCAGTCGATGTGCAGCAGATTGGCTAATCGCTGCCGGGAGTTGAAAATGGATATCGTCGATATTGCTCAGATGGAGAACATCATCTTTCTGCAGTGGGAGATGACGATGATGTTTGGGCGGTTCCCCAGTTCGACGCTGCATGGATGTTCAAAACTTACATTGGATGAAAATGGGCTAATAGTGCACCAGCGCGATTACTTTGATCTCTGGGGCGACATCTTCGACAACATTCCCCGGTTTGGCAGGGTGTACCGCCGGTTTATGCGCAAGAAGTTTGGGTGAGGAAGTACGCCACACAGCGGTGGAAATCGCCGAATGGTTCGAACGCCTTGACGTCCTGGTTAACGGCACTGTCTGAACTCGGACTCACCATGGAGTTTGTCGACAGTCGCGGGCCGGGATCGCAGCTATCTGTAGGAGTGGCCGA
>SLOG01000301.1 GCA_007132635.1 Limnochordia bacterium | reverse complement strand
CGGGTTCCCGCACAACACGATCCTCAGTGTCGTCAAGGTAGCTCCAAGCAATGCTAGGATCCTCTCGCAAGTCAGTTTCCGATTTCAGACTTGGGTAGATGTTCTGTGTCCCGCCAGGGAAAAGGGTGAGGCCGTGCCGGATCGAACCTCCTTCAGAAAACAAGGCGGCTAGATTCGGTAGGTTCCCCTGTTCGAGCTCTTGAAAAAAGTCTCGAGAGCTGACGCCATCAAGATGGAAAACCAAGTACGGATTACCAGCGTGTACGGGTGTGCTGACAAGCAACCCAAAAATAAATAGAGCACCTAACTGAAGACAGAAGCAGTTGAATTGCTCATTTTTACTGAACACGGCATGTCCGCCCCCCTTAATACCTGAAAAAAGACCTAGAATCGACACTTCAACAAAACATTTTCCAATCCTGTCCGCTGCTATTGCAAATAGGCTCAAGACAAGGCTTTTTTGTGATTTCTCCTCCACAGCTTGAGACGGTAGACAGGGCGCGGCAGGACTTGCGAGGCAAGCAGCGAACATGTGAGTCATCAAAGACTCCATACCAGCGGAGGAAGGGAGTGAAACGCACGGTAGAAAAGGCCGCCGTTGTTGGCTTGCGGACTAGCGAAGGAGGACGAAATATGGTACGGCTGCAGGGAACATTTGTGGTAATCGTCACTCCATTTAATGACGATGACGGAGTAGATTTTGACGGGCTAAGTAGAAATCTGGAATGGTACTTGGAAAACGGAGTACACGGCATTATTGCCTTAGGCAGTACCGGGGAGTTTGCGAGTTTGACCGAGGGAGAGCGGCAAGCAGTCGGCCAACATGTCATGCGTCACGTAGGGCAAAGAGTGCCTGTCGTACTGGGAACAGCAGCGGAAACGACCCGGAAGTCCATCGAATATACGCAGTTTGCCGCTGATATTGGCGCGAGTGGGGTACTCATTATCCCGCCATGGTATTTCAACCCCTCGCAAGACGAGATGATACATCACTTTCAGACCATCGCAGATAATACTACAACACCCATCATGATATATAACAATCCGGGAACGAGTGGAGTTGATCTGAGTCTAGAGTCCGTTTCGACCCTAGCAAAACATCAGTTCATTCAGTACATCAAAGAATCCACAGGAGATATTCGGCGGATTCGCGACATTAAGCGAGCCTGTGGTGATTCCGTCGTTACGTTTTGCGGCGCTGACGACCTAGCTCTAGAGTCATTTCAAGTCGGTGCGGAGGGTTGGGTTAGTGTGATAGCAAATATCTTTCCTAAGTTAGCATCCCAACTGTTTGAGGCTGCCGTTGTCGAAAAGGATGTTGTTACGGCTGCGTCCATCTATAACAGACTGCTGCCGATGTGTGAGGAACTGGAATATTCGGGGAAACTGGTTCAGGTGGCGAAATATTTCCTCGCGAGACAGGGCTTTTGCAGGGATACTGTCCGGGAGCCCCGCCTGGGCTTAGATCAAGACCACTGTCGCAGACTAGACAGGATATTTGCAGCGGTAAAGGGATGAACACGAGCGGTTTGTATCCCAGCATTTTCAATGATGTTATCGGTCCGGTGATGCGAGGCCCTTCTAGTTCGCATGTAGCTGCCTCTGCGAGGATAGGTAAAGTGGCATTGCAGTTACTCGCAGGAGAGCTTAGGCAAGCCATTGTTGAACTCGATGAACATGGGGCGATTGCGCCCACGTATCGCGGGCATGGGACAGAAGTAGGTCTCGTTAGTGGTCTTCTAGGTTGGCAACCGCACCATGAGTTTCTTGCCCAGTCTGTGGCTATTGCTAAGGACAAGGGATTGTCCGTTGATTTTCGCATAGTCTCTCTGCAGGCAGACCATCCGAACACGATGAAACTGACTCTAATCGGGGTGCCCGAAGAGGTCTGCGTTTGGGCGATTTCTACCGGCGGCGGCATGTTCGAGATTACGAACATTCAAGGGTTCCCTGTGTCGGTGTGCGGCGACTTCTGCGAGACACTGTTTGTCATCGCAGATGATGCAGGGGCAGTGTCCGCATTGCGAGATGCATTAGAGCGATGCCTAGGAGAACCCGCAGAGACTACGGTATCAGAAAACCCGGACACGCATAGGCTCATGGTGCAGATGAAGACTACTCAGCGGTTTGATGACCAGTCTGCGGCAGAAATCCTGCGATTTCCCTTCGTCGAAACGATGTACAGGCTGGATCCGGTGCTCCCGACTCTCTCTAGCCGCGACTGCCAGGTTCCGTTTTCCACTGCTCGGGAATTGGAGGACTTTGTTTCGCAGCCCGTCGGGAGTTCAATGGCTATCTGGGAGCTTGCGGCCCTATACGAGAGCCAGCGAGGCGGACGAAGTGTGACGACGGTTCTGGAAACGATGAGGGGCATCGTAAGGATTATGAAGTCGTCTGTAATTTCCGCCCTCAAGGGCACCGAATATGCAGATCGCATACTAGGCGCCCAGGCCTACCGGGTTTTAGAGGCCGAAGAGATGGGTCGGTTAATCCCAATGGGGGTACTCAACACAGTCATAGCATGGACAACGGCTATGATGGAAGCGAAGAGTGCTATGGGTGTCATTGTGGCCGCACCAACAGCAGGATCCTGTGGTGTGCTACCCGGTACCTTGCTGGGTTCAGCCCACGTTATGGATCTGGACGAGGATGCAGTTGTGGAGGCGATGATGACTGCGGGGCTGATTGGTGTGTTCATTGCCAAGGGAGCCACGTTTGCTGCCGAGGTATGTGGGTGTCAAGCTGAATGCGGTGCAGCGTCTGCCATGGCAGCCGCTGGTCTAGTGACTTTGATGGATGGAACGACTCAACAGGCCATGGATGCTGCCTCTGTAGCCTTGCAGAATGTGCTGGGCTTAATTTGTGATCCAGTTGCTGACAGGGTAGAGGTTCCCTGCCTGGGCAAAAACATAATGGCCGCTAGCAACGCCGTCGCCGCAGCTAATATGATACTGTCTGGTTTCGACGTGGTTATACCGCTGGATGAGACCATCGCGGCCATGTACAAAGTGGGGGAAATGCTCCCGCCTGAATTGCGTTGTACCGGTCTAGGCGGACTGTCTGTGGCGGACACGGCCAAGACGATCTCGAACCGCATGCAGGGTACGTGAGCAGCACTTGGGAGAAGAAGGGAGAATCTGCAGTGAATAGCTCCATCATGAAACATGACATTCATGTCCATACAACGCTGTCTAGTTGCTGTTCAGATGAGCATGCCATACCCAGTCGCATGATCAAGCGGGCGAGTGAGCAGGGGCTTGAGGTGATCGGTTTTGCTGATCACCTATGGGATAATGAGGCCTATGAACCATCAGGTTGGTATGCGCCTCAGAACTATCAGCACCTGTGTGCGATACGAGAACAGATTCCCGAGGATACCCACGGCGTAAACGTGCTAGTCGGTTGCGAAACAGAGTATTGCGGGCATGGAAGAGTGGGAATATCCAAAGCGGTCGCCGAGAAGCTTGATTTTGTCCTCATACCATTCTCGCATTTCCACATGAAGGGCTTTGTTGTTGAGCAAGAAGAGGCAGACTCATTGACTGCTGTGGCTAATCTCTTGGTAGAGAGGTTCCAAGAGGTTTTAGATTTAGACATGGCTACCGGAGTTGCCCATCCGTTCTTTACTCTAGGTTATACGGAGCATGATACCATACTGGGCTCGATTAGCGATGGTGCCTTTGAGGATTGTTTTGGCCGAGCGGCTGAACGCGGCGTTAGTATAGAAATTCATCCAGGTTTTTTCCCCAGATATCTAGGATGGGAGCAAGAGGACTACCATGAGGAACCATTTCTAAGGATGCTGACAATCGCCAAGGACAGCGGATGCAAATTCCATCTAGGCAGCGATGCCCATATTCTAGAGGGAATTGGCAGTACGAATTGGCTGATTGAGTGCGTAAAGCCATTGGGAATAACTCAGCAAGATATGCTGCAGTTCTAATGCGTGCAATTGACGATTAATGTATGTGGTTGATAACAACAATGCTTCGCAAATTGAGAATATCCTTTTCGATGCTGGTTTGGATGTAGATAAGGCGATAAACTCTGGGCAATTATCCATTCTCCGGGAGAGTATTGACTTCCCGTATCTTTGCAGGAACGATTTCCCGTACCCATCACCTTGAGGTGAATGACATGTACCAGCCCCTGCAGCGACTCACACGGTATCGCTTTCATGCGGTGGAATCGCTTTATCACCGAATATGAATGACTCGCTGCAATGCGCATTGCGAATGAGCATGCCGAACATCCAAATGCTAGAAAAGCACATTGAGGAGACAGATAAGATCATTGCCAAGAGTATGCAGGGCATCCAAACACCCTTGCCTTCGATTCCAGGCTTTGGGCCGGTCATTACGGTTGGACTAGTGGCCGAGATTGGCTCTATCGAACGCCTTTCTGACCAGGGGAAACTAGCCAGATATGCGGGCCTTATCTGGAATGAACACCAATCGGGCGATTTCGTGGGTGACGAGACTAGGAAACTCACCGGGACGTACAACTACTATGCGGTAACGCACAACAGTAAGAGCGTAGGGTTGATACACTTTGAGGTGCGCCGACTCCTGTTCAGCTGGAACCGTGGGGTCCCGGTTTACTCGACCCGGAAGAACCCGAAAACCACCGGCTGCGATGGGTGGCCACAAAGGCATCATCGTTGAGATGGGGATACGCGGCGTACACACGGTCAATCTCCTCCTTTTGACCAGGAGACAGGCAGGCTGCGCGTTCGAGGCAGAGAACATTTGTAAGAAGGCCTTGCCGACGCAGGATCTCGTGGATGCCGGGGATGCAGCCGGCGAATGCGTTAGCTGAGTCAAACACGGCCGCGTTGACATCGGTGATCTCGACGGCTCGCTGCAGTAACCACGCCGGAATGTGTTCCTCATCGCGGGCCTCTTTAATGGCCGCCAGAAGATCCACCGCTGATTTCGCCCAAAAGGCCCAGTGGCCGAGCAGGCCCCCGGCGAAGCCCTTGGTTACAGTTTCACCGTTAACATCGAAGGCGAACCGGGTCAACAGATCGATTACGATGTTGTCGTCATTGCCGGTATACATGGCAATGGTGTCCCGTCT
>SLOG01000150.1 GCA_007132635.1 Limnochordia bacterium | reverse complement strand
CTCGCGGTTTTTCTCCATCATGGCATCGACCATATCCTTGGTTTCCTGCATACTCAAAACGGCCGATGTCAGCGGGTCCATCAGAATCGAATGAAAGACCTTTCGGGGATCGCCTGTGAGCGAAGCCTCGACAGCGAGTTCTTCGGCACCTGCACTGATGTTATTGATGACAGCTAGGTGATCCGGAAGAGGTCCTACATGCAAGGGGTTAAGGCCTCTCGGAGACGCCAAGACAGGAACCTCTACACAGCACCCATCAATGAGATTGTCGATGAGCCCGAAATTCCGTACGTTGCCGTTAAACTCGTACAGTGTACCGTCGCCGAAGATCGCATTAAAGATATAAGCCGCATATTCGTTACCCAAAGAGAGATCAACTTCGTCTGCAGCTAGCCACTCCTCAATGTCATCCTTCCAGTCGCGTTCTCGTTGGAGATACTGGTTAAGAATATAAGCATATTCTCCAGGGTTCCATCCGGTTCCGTGGGTACAGTACTTTTCGATTAAATCCTCCCGTTTTCGAAACCACGGGTTATACTCCGAGTTGTGACCGCTCGATTCGGTAACGTAGTAGTCAAGATGCAGAAACATTTCGTTGCGGACTTGCTCGTGGTTGTAGATGTCTGGCTTGGCTACGGCTTCTTTGATCAGTGGGTACGCGTCCTGATTGTTCCATTTAAAGGAGAGGTACCAGGCTTGGTGATTGATGCCGGCGCACAGGTACGTGATGTCGTCCATGGAAGCACCGATCCAATTAGCCAGCATTGACGCAGTGCCCTGTACGCTGTGGCACAGACCAGTCACCTGCACGCTGGATTCGGCCTGCATGGCACGGCACAGCATGGCCATTGGATTGGTATAGTTCAGGAAGATGGCGTTTGGACAGTAGTTCTCGATGTCACGGCAGATGTCAAGCATAACAGGTATCGTGCGCAGTGCCCGAAATACACCGGCCGGCCCCCGAGTGTCGCCGACGTTTATGTCGACGCCAAACGATTTCGGGATCTCGATGTCATGGCGCCAAACGTCAACACCACCTGCGAGAATGGTACAGACCACCCCATCAGCCCCTTCAAGGGCCTTTGCTCGGTCTGTCGTTGCCTCAACCGCTGCTGGGTAGTTCCCGGCTTCTATGATCTTGGTGATAGCTTTTTCTATGTACCGGAGACGGTCTTCGTCAATGTCCATGAGCGAGATTGTTGCGTCACGAAACGCTGGGAACGCCAGAATGTCTTTGACAAGATTGCGTGTGAATCCGAAACTACCTGCGCCGATAAACGCGATTTTCTTCACAGTGTTCACCTCTTGGTTTTGGTCTATGTGTGGGTTTTCGCTGTCTGCTGACAAATGCCTTCTACATATTCCAGCAGGTATCAGGCGAACGATCACGAATTAACAAACAGAATACCTTATTTCATTCGCGCCCTGTCTTGGCTGATTCTGTTTGACAGAACTGAATTTTAAGGGGGATTTTGGCATGCTTTATCGAAAATTTGGCCGCTTGGACTTGGAAACGTCAGCATTGGGTTTCGGCTGTATGAGGCTTCCCGTAGTGGACACACCCGATCCGCAAAGCGACGTTGGGGACATAGATCAAACTGAGGCGGTACGCATGATTCGCCGCGGCATCGATGGCGGCATCAACTACGTGGATACGGCCTACCCCTATCACGGTGGATATAGCGAAGTGTTGGTAGGACGAGCTCTGCAGGATGGGTACCGAGAGCGGGTTGCGTTAGCGACAAAGCTGCCTATCTGGGCGATTGAGACCCACGATGATTTTGATCGCATATTTGACGAGCAGCTGGATAAGCTGCAGACCGACTACGTGGATGTATACTTGGTACACGCATTGAACAAAGATACATGGAAGAAGGCAAAAGAGCTGCGTGTTTTTGATTTTCTCGAAAGAGCCGTAGCGGCCGGTAGGATCAAGTACGTTGGATTCTCCTTCCACGATGAGCTGGATTTGTTCAAAGAAATCGTTGATGCCTATGACTGGGATGTCTGTCAAATTCAGTTGAATTACATGGATGTGGACTATCAAGCGGGCGTCGAAGGCCTGAAGTATGCCGCTGATAAAGGGTTGGCTGTTGTCATTATGGAGCCACTGCGAGGCGGGAAGATTGCTGGTGCCGTACCTGCAGAAGTCCGCCGCACATTGGCCGAAGTCGAACCCGCCCGGAGTCCAACTGCCTGGGCATTTCGCTGGGTTTTTGACTTCCCTGAGACGGCTACGGTATTGAGCGGTATGAGCACTATGGAGCAAGTAGAGGAAAACCTTGCGATTGCTGATACTGGCGCGTCTGAGTCTTTGCGTCCGGAAGAACAAGCGGCGATCGAGCGCGTGCGGGACTTTTACCTGTCACGCGTACGCGTCAACTGTACTGACTGCAAATACTGCCTTCCCTGCCCATCTGGCGTCATGATCCCGAACGTATTCTCTTTGTATAACAACGCATCCATATATGATGCTTTTGAGGAATCGAAACGTGGCTATCAACACATGGTAAAAAACAATCAGGATGCTACCCAGTGCGTTGAGTGTGGTCAGTGCGAAGCAGCCTGCCCCCAAAACCTAGAGATCATTCAGGATCTAAAAGATGCGCATGAAGCATTGAGCTAGGAAGGCGTTGGTTTTCTCCACTGCAAAGAACGCGGGGATCGCCCCGCGTTCTTTTATGTACAGTTTTCTGTAGTCAGAGAGACTTCACGGCCTTGTCGATCCGCGCTAAGCCTTCCGCCAATATCTGCTGGGGACAGGCTATGTTGATCCGTTGGAACCCGGCACCCGATGGCCCGAAAAACTGCCCATCGTTCAACCCCACCATTGCCTGTTCGGCAAAAAAAGACGTTTGATCCTTGAATGCGAGAGGGAGTTCTCGGCAGTCCAACCATACGAGGTACGTACCTTCCGGCTGGACGATTTTGACCACCGGTATTCGCTTCATGAGGTAATCGTTAAGGAACACAAGATTGTCTTGAATGTAAGCGATGGCTTGGTTCAGCCACGCATGACCATGCTCATATGCGGCTTGCGTACCCACGATTCCAAACACGTTTCCGAGATGCATCTCAAGTTTGTGCAGCCCTTTGGCAAAGGCGTTTCGCAGCTGTCGTTGGGCGATTACGGAGAACGATGTATTGAGTCCAGCCAAGTTAAAGGTCTTGCTCGGAGCCATACAAGTGATTACCTTAAGTGCTGGGTTATCTATAACCGTAGCGAGTGGAATGTGTTGGTGCCCGTCTAATACAATGTCGGACCAGATCTCGTCGGCGACAATTGTCACGTCGTAGGCCAGACAGAGAGCTGCTAACTCCTCCAACTCCGGGCGCGTCCACACTCGGCCCACGGGATTGTGGGGACTGCAGAGTATCATCAGAGCCACCCCGGAGGCAAATTGGCGCTCGAGATCGGCGAAATCCATACGGTATTTGCTGCCGTCAAAGACCAGCGGGCTGTCGATGAGAACGCGGCCGTTTTGTTTGACAACATCGAAAAACGGATGGTAGACAGGACTCTGAATGAGGATGGAGTCCTTAGGCTGGGTGCATTCCTGTATGGCAATGGCTAAGGACGGAACCACACCCGGACAGTGGATCAACTGCTCTGGATGAACCTGCCATCCGTGGCGTTTCTGCAGCCATTGGACAATGGCCTCTGTGTAGCTGTCTCCTCGAATTGTGTAGCCGAAAATGCCGTGTGCTGCTCGTTCCTGAATAGCGGACTGAACCTCTAGGGGTGCAGCAAAGTCCATGTCTGCTACCCACAAGGGCAGAATATCGTCGCTCCCAAAGCGTTTCTCAAGATCATCCCATTTGAGTGAATTCGTTTTGCGGCGCTGGAATAACTGGTTGAAGTCAGTGTGCTGCACGGAGATTCTCCCTCCCGTCTGCAAGCGATGTTAGGTCATTGCCCGTCGGATTCTGAGCGACTCGGAGTCCGAACTCTGGTAGTACGGCCAGGATGTGATCAAAGATGTCGGCTTGGACTCCTTCATGTTTGACCCAAGCTGTATCAGTCGTAAACACATAGATCTCTAGCGGTAGCCCTTCGGGAGTCGGTTCTAACTGACGGACCAAAAAAGTCATGTCCTGGCGGATTTTCGGGTGCTGCCGGAGATAGCCTTCGAGATAGGCTCGAAACGTCCCCAAGTTAGTCATCCGTCGTCCGTTGACCGAAACGGAGGTGTCAATGTTGTGAACTTGGTTAAAGTGAGCGAGTTCGTCTCTTTTTTCGCAGACATAGTCTTTTAGCACATGGATTCTTTCAAAGGATGCGATCATGGCACTATCGCAGAAACTCACGCTGGTTTGGTCGATGAGTATTGAACGCCGGATACGTCGGCCCCCTAACTCGATCATGCCGCGCCAATTGCGAAACGAGTCTTCGATCAGCTTGTAGGTGGGAATGGTTGTGATCGTGTTATCGAAATTCCGCACCTTAACTGTGTGCAGAGCGATCTCCTCAACGTCTCCATCGGCGCCGTATTGAGACATCTCGATCCAATCTCCGACCCGAATAAGATCATTGCCCATCAATTGAATACTTGCCACAAAGGACAGAATTGTGTCCCGAAATACCAGTGTGACTATAGCTGTCATGGCACCAATTCCGCTGAGAAACAGCCACGGTGACTGTTCAACTAGAAGCGAAATAGCGGTCACTCCAGCGGCCACATAGAGGATGAGCTTGGTCACTTGTATATAGCCTTTTATCGGCCGGCGGTTAGAAATCGGGTATGTGTTGTACAGGTACAATCCAGCTGTCAATATGCGGTCTATAAAGGCAGCGATAATGAGAGCAATCCACGCACTCATAATACGGCCTACGACACTCCCCGTGATGGGAAGGGCTGTACTACCTTGATACAGTACCAACGCGGGAATGAGATGAGGCAGGTTGCGAAAGGCGCCCTGTTCAAACAGGATCTGGTCCCATTCGGCTTTAGTGTGGCAGAAGACCTTGTATAACCAGCCCATAAAGAAGCGCTTTAAGAGTAAATGGAAAACAATAGTAAAAACAAACAAGGCCAACAGGAAAACCAGTTCGTCGGCCATTTGGGGTGAAATTGGCATGCTGCACTCCTTCTGTTTTTGGT
>SLOG01000171.1 GCA_007132635.1 Limnochordia bacterium | reverse complement strand
CCGTTAAGACCGGGAACCCGGGCGCATGCGGCTGTGTCAGTTCAGGGAGGTTCATATCCTTGATATTGAACAGTCTATGCCACTCATGTGCATCAAGCTCTGCTTCGACTAGAAGTGGCAGCAGCTCCTCAAGAGGCGTATAATCGATGTGATACTGAGTGAGGTAGTGTTTTGGCTTAAGAAGCTGGCTGTATGGAGCCCACCCTTCTATGGTGATATACATCAAGAAGAAACCAAAGGGTTCGGAGAAGCTGATCGTGAACGAGTACTCATCGTGCACCTCAAGCCGCATCGGTTCTCCTGAAGGATCCCGCAGCCGGAAAGGAAAGGCTGGCGTTATTTCCTCGTTCAGAAGCACATCCTCGTACGTAAACAGAATATCTTCCGTTGTCACAGGATGACCGTCGGACCAACGCAGGCCTTCTCGCAGGCGGAATGTGAAGACTGTCTTGTCCTCGTTGTAGCTGTACTCTTCAACAAGGTTGCCCTTCATCCCCTGAGCACCTATGCCGGGGCTCTCCAAGAGGCCTTCCCGATACCCCACGAAGAGATCAGGGTTCCATCCTGGTGTATGATGGGCGCTTCTGAGCGTGCCTCCGTACTGACCGACTTCCCAGTCGAGGTGCTCCTCCGAAATCAGGACGCCGGGACCAACAACGTAGGGATTCACGGGAAGCCTTTCTTCTACAGGAGGCAGTTGGCCTTCCTCTACTAAGGCCTGCAGTGATGGGGCCTCGTTGTACTGCCCCAAAGCAGCCCCTCCAACCAGCAACAGCACAAAGAGCAGCGAACACGAAACAACACCGTGGATTCTGTTCAGCAACATGAACCTCTCCTCCCTTTCATCTGGTAACCTTACGACAAGGGCCATCTCGTGTTGGAGTCAACGCAGTTTCATCCCTCCCCTCACCACGGCCCAAAGCTCGCTAGCTTGGATTGCCTGCATGGCCGCTGACGGGCCACGGCCGACATCAGTGGCTAAAGCTCAACGCCCATGGTTCTTAGCTGCGCCTGAACTCTCGAGGCGTCCAGGGCCCTTGGCGCCAAACCTTCAGCCGCACAGATGGCAGCCGCTATCCCTGCCGCTTGTCCTAACGCCATCATATTCCCCATGCTCTTGCCGGCAGCGTGTCCGAGATGGGTCGCCGATCCGCAGCGCCCTGCGACCAGCAAGTGCTCGACCTGCTGTGGCAACAAAGCGCGGTAGGGGTAGTTGCAGTACCCTTTGTCCATCGGCCCGTGGAAGTAATTGGAGTCAAACCCGCCGTATTTTCGAGCTATCGTGTCTGGGAATTCCTTGCCTTCTCGAGCATCCTCCTCGGTCAACACGTATTCGCCAACGATCCGGCGGGTTTCGCGAACGGCAGCCGATGCGCCTGTCCGCATCAGGAAGCACTCCTCCAAACCGGGAATAGACTTCTCTCTGGCGATCTTGACAAAGTCCAGAGCAACCTGCAGCCCGCCGCGCTCGGCAGCACTGATGTGCTGAGCCCTCGTACCGTCGAGGTTTCCCAGCTGGAGTGGCCCTCCGTTGTTGACGGATATGACACGCGGAAGCGTTGTCCGATCAAACACGTACCATGACGTGCAGTAACCTTCCTGTTCAGCTTGAGCGATGACGCGCTTGAGTTGGGTCCCGTTGTCTTGTTCCCAATACGAGAAAAATCTTTCTTCATCGACGTTAGCCAGCGCGAAGACGAGGCTGATTCTCATGAGAAAGCCGTCTTCCTCGCGCCCCTTAGCCATCGGGGCGCCGGCCTGAAAGGCTAAGTCGCCGTCACCGGTCGCGTCAACAAAAGCGTCGGCGGTGAATGTATGCGTCTCCCCTTTATAATTGGCGATGACACCCTTTAAATCAGGACCTTCCATAGTCACACCCGTTACAGGCGAATGCACAAGGTACATACACCCAGCCTCTTCCAAAAGCTCAAAGGCTGCTAGCTTGAGGTATTCGGGATGGATGTCTAGATTGTCACCGTCGATCATGTTGCGCTTGCCTGGGCGGCAGGCCACCGAGCCGTAAGAGGTCAGCCTGGCGACCATTTGGCCGTGCACGCCCCCACGGCTGCCGTTCCGCAGCTGAATTCGGTTAAACGGCATCCAGAGGGCCGCGTATGCTACGCCCCCCATTGATGCCTTAGCCTCCAGAAGCAGCGTTCTGGCTCCCTGTTGTGCCGCTGCCAGCGCGGCCCCCAATCCTGCAGGGCCAGCCCCCGCCACGATGACGTCGAAATGGCCGGCTCTTGCCGGAATGTGCTCTTCCATAAGGCTATCCTTCAGCAACTTGATGAGCCCCCTTTCTCTGGCTGAGTATTAGACTCCCAGACAGACATCTTGTTCGACTAACTGCGACCGCAAATCCTGAGATGAGAGATCGCGCGCCCTGCATCCTTGCTGCAGCGCCATAGCGGCAGCAGTTCCTGCTGCCTGACCCATGAGGACACAAGTCGGGATATAAGGGTGGCCCTCGTGAGCGTCGTATTCTGAGGAGAAGCAGCGCCCAGCGACAAGAAGGCCCTCCCTCTGAACCGGAACGAGAGTCCGGTAAGGAATCCCATGGCCTCTTCGGTCAGCCTCTGGAACGTCCTGGAAGTGTTTCCTGTGTGCCCCTTTAGGAGTAGAAATCGCGATCGTGTCTTCCGGGAAATGGCAGTTGATGACATCCGATGCAGTCAGAGAGTATTCGCCAACAATGCGACGCGTAGCCTCAACGCTGACCGTCGGCGACGTACAGTCAACGAAGGAATCTCTGAAGGCGGGATGCTTCTGTTTTAACTCAACGTGGCTGTCCAAGATGAACCGACGCAAAAGCGTTTCGGCGTTAGACAGACCAAACGGGTCCACGCCGTCAAAACCGAATATTACAGCATAGCCTGTAATGGCGCCTAGGTCGTGAGGGCGCAGAGACGGCATGAACCCGAGAATCGACGGTTTGCGGCGTAGTTCACTATACTCGGCCCGAGTGTGAATGCTGTTGCAAATAGACCGAATCTGCCCAGGGTCCTCAATGTCCTGCCAATTCACGTTCCGGATCCGGTACAAAATCGAAAGTTTCGGCCACGGAGTGTCCGGGCTCGTGTTGAAAGGGACACCGGCTGACGCCGCCACATCCCCATCACCAGTGCAGTCGATAATCATCTTGGCCCGAATCTCCCTTCTCCCGGCCTTATTCTCGACGACTACACCCTCTACCCTATTATCATCCACAAGCGCACGAGTGATCAGGCTTTGGTAAAGAACGTGCAGATTGGCTTCTTCGGCCATCTGCACCAGCACGCTCTTCAGGACTTCTTCATTGTAGAGCAGCTCGGTATTCATGACCTGGCGTGTCGTATCCAGAGCATCGTGCTCCCGAAGGCGGGCCAGTATCTCCTTTAACAATCCGCTGTAGTCCTGTTTCCCCATGCCGCGGTCTATCGGCCACGTGGGAAACAGTCCTGCAGTTGCGAGCCCGCCCAAAATTCCCCATCTCTCTATCACCAGCGTCTTGGCACCAGCTCGTGCCGCGGCCAGGCCGGCTCCGACTCCGGCTGGCCCTCCACCAGCAACTAATACATCAATGTCTTCTAGGTGATCTGGTTTCAGCAATTGTTTTCCTCCTCGCGATCGACGATTGCCCCTTGGGCTTTTAACACTCTCCGAAGCTTGTCGACGTCCACTTCCCGAGGTCGGCAGCCTCCCTCGATGCACAAAGCGGCCGCTGTACCTACAGCTTGAGCTATCGCCATCGCTGGCGCCATCGACCGCACAGATTGGAAGGCACGCTGTTCGGCCGAGATGTTGCGTCCAACCAAATACAGCGTTTCTACCCCTTGCGGCAGCAGACAGCGATAGGGTACGTCGAAACCAACGTGGTTCAAGTAGTGGCGAGTCCCATCGTAGAAACCCGGTATCGGATTCGAACATATGGCCACCGAATCCTCAAACCTGACATCGTGCAGCGCATCGTCGTCTGTCAGTGTGTAGTCACCCACGAACCGCCGGGTTTCCCGAACGCCTAGATGAGTACTAGTGTCGATGAGCATGGCGTTTTGAAAGCCCGGCTTCTTCCTCATCTCGTCAACGATCTTCCATGTCTTCTTCCTGGCCTCAACCTCCGCCTCCGTCAGCGCTTGGGGGTCCGCACCATCCGCCGTCACCGTGCCGCCCAGTGAGATGTACGTGTTGTTCATATAAAACCCAGGGCGAGTGTCCTCAAATACCACAGCATCCATATCCACATTGGCCAAACGGAATAACTGTGAAATGGGCATCAGGTGTCTTTGCTCTTCTGGCGATTGGTGGAAAGGCACGCCAGCCGATTGTGCTATGTCTCCGTCTCCGGAGGCGTCTATTACGATGTCTGCAGTAATCGCCTCCCGGCCGCGATTCGTCTGAACAATGACCCCTTGGATCTGCGATTCCGAGACAACGGCCTCCAAAGCGTGGGTGTACAGATGAAGGTGGACTCCCGCCTCCTCAACCATCTCTAACGCCAACATCTTTAACACCTCAGGATCAATAGCTAGACAATACGGCAGTTCACCCGAGTCGATGTCCCACAAGTCTTGTTCGTAATGTCCTGTGTGACGGACATTGACAGCCTTTCTCTGATGCAGCTTCAAAACGATCTCTTGAGCAATCCCTCGAACTGTTTGAAGATTGTTAGGCGGACGTTCGTTCCGAAAGCCGTTTATCCTCGCCATTAGCCCGCCCGTTGCGGTACCGCCTAGGAATCCATACTGCTCGACAATGGCTGTGCGAGCATTGTTTCTGGCCGCAGCTAGAGCCGACACAAGCCCCGCGACGCCTCCTCCAGCAACCACAACATCGTATTCTGAAGTTACCGGAGTCTGCCGTGGTGGTTCCTCCACTATTCTGTTCACGAATTGGCCACCCTCCTTTTTGGCGATCACCTCATGCTGCCATGGGTGTCCGGGTCTATTCGCGGTAACCTTTCATGATCGGTTTTCTACCTCCTTCTAGTTCCGCAGAAATTTCCGTTATACGGAAACCCTTGATTCCTATCTAAAACATTTTTTAACTCTTGAATAAAAACTTAAATCCGATCATGTCCAAAATACGGAAATACGTTCCCTGTTTGTGGGTATTGACGACCTTCCTCCCGCAAAT
>SLOG01000141.1 GCA_007132635.1 Limnochordia bacterium | reverse complement strand
GTGCAGGATCAGTGGACTCGCCGCCCCTACCAGGGCAGCTGGCGCGGTCTCAGCCAACTGGTTTTGATAGGCCGGCATTTTGACGAAAAGCTGCTGCAGGACCTTTTCACAGGAACTGAGAAACCATAGAAAAAAACCTAGGAGGGATGAGTACTATGGAACTGCGCGAAGTGATACGGAAACGGCGCTCAATACGAAAGTATAAACAGGATGCGATACCTCAGGAATACCTGGATGAGCTTTATCAAGCCATCCGCTTAGCGCCTTCAGGGATGAACCATCAGCCCTATCGGTTTTTCTTCATACAAGACCCGAGCACGCGGGCGCGCTTGGTGAACGAAGGCTGTCACCAGGACTTCCTTCACGATGCTCCCGTACTCGTCGTTGCCTGCTGCGACAAGGGACGTCAGTTTGATGTCGCGGTAGCTGTCGACCATCTCGTTCTGAGCGCAACAGACTCCGGTCTGGCCACCTGTTGGATAGGATGGATTGAGGAATCCGTCGTCAAACAAATCCTGGGAATCGATGATGACTCCGAGGTGCCCGTCATCATCGCCCTAGGTTACGCCGATGAACAACCAGAACCCAAAGAGTTCAAATCCCTAGACCAACTGATCGTCGAGATCTAAACAGAGTCTGTTCGTCCTCAAAACCAGAAAAGGGATCCATTTGGATCCCTTTTCGCTACACCGGCTCGATTTCGCGTGATTGCCCCATTCGCAACACAGATTCTTACCGAGGTCCCACTACCAGTTTGATCGCAGTCCGTTCTTCCCCATCAATTTCAATGTCAACAAAGGCCGGTACACAGACAAGATCCATACCGCTGGGTGCCACAAACCCCCTAGCGATGGCCACAGCCTTGACCGCCTGGTTAAGAGCTCCAGCACCTATCGCCTGGATCTCGGCCGTTCCTTTTTCACGCAGAACTCCTGCCAAAGCGCCTGCAACAGAGTTGGGATTCGATTTCGCTGAGACTCTTAGTGTTTCCATTGTCGCTAACTGCCTCCCTTTGAATACCGTGCGCAGAAACGATCGCCGCTCGCCTCCAATATTCGGCACTATTGCAAAATCTCCTGGTAGTCTGCGAGAAAAGAGGGAATGGGACTAGGAAGGCTACTCTCAATCAACGCCACCTTCCTTTGGACTTCACATCTTTATTTTACAACATTTTCGCCAGCAATAATACCCCATACTAGGATTTCCGTTACGAATTCCTTCCGGAAATCGGGCAAGCATCACCGGAGTTGCGCAGCAAAACGCGACGAGGCAGGGGAAAGGGTAATCCCGAACGTTTCTGGTTTTTAAGTGAGACGCCTCTTTCTCCCCAAAACCCTCCGTACAGCGCCGACAATGTCCCCTGCCGTCATATGAAACCGCTGCATCAGAAAGTCGGGACTTCCGACTTCGCCGAAACGGTCCTGCACGCCGACCCTCTCCAAAGGCACAGGCATCAGATCCGCCAAAGTTTCTGCCACAGCGGCCCCGAGGCCGTTAATGACACTGTGATTTTCTGCCGTCACGATCGCCCCGGTCTCAACGGCGCACTGATAAACGAGGCGCCGGTCCAACGGTTTCAGCGTAAACATATCCACAACGCGCACCTGGAGTCCCTGCTGCCGCAGCGCATGAGCCGCCGCAAGAGCTTCGGCTACCATAAGACCACTGGCCAGAATCGAGGCATCGCTTCCATCCCGCAGCACAATACCCCGTCCTAACACCGCTTCAGTACCCACAGGATGAACGGCTGGAACCTCCTTGCGGTACAGCCGCATGTATACGGGCTGAGACGCATAGATGATCTGGGGCAGCAGGCTCCGCAGAAGCTCAGGATCTGTCGGTTCTACGACGATCATCTCCGGAACGCTCCGCATAATCCCCATATCCTCCAGGGGCATGTGCGTGGCACCGTTAAAGGCCGCTGTAATACCCGGGTCAGTGCCGATAAGTTTCACCGGTAAACGCGCATAGGCCGCTGATATGTAAGCCTGATCCAAAGAGCGACGCGCGTGAAAACACGCAAACGTATGCGCCAGCGGAATCTTCCCTACTGCGGCCAAACCGGCAGCCATACTTACCATGTGGGCTTCCTGGACGCCCACATTGACAACGCGTCGCGGGAAGATATCCTGCAGCGTCGCCGTCCCGTCCGAATGCATCAAGTCAGCCCCGAGCACCAAGACCCGAGGGTCTTCTTCCATACGTTCTGTCAAGCATCCCAGATAGACGTCTCGCATCATCACAGGAGTGTTTCACCTTCCTTTTCCCAATCCGCCAAGGCCTGTTCCATCTGCTCTTGAGTGAACCGCATATGGTGGTTCATCGTTTCGCCTTCGGCAAAAGAACAGCCTTTGCCCTTCACGGTGTGAAGCACGATGACCGAACTGCTTCCTTTCGCGGCTTGAGCCGACAGAACTGCCTCATAGATCGCTGCCGTATCGTGCCCGTCCACATCCTGCGCATGCCAGCCAAAATTCTCCCACTTCTGCCGCAGCTCTCCCAACGGGTTGATATCCTGTACCCAACCATCTAACTGCTGCTGGTTGTGATCAATGAATACGATGAGGTTACCCAAGCCGGCATTTCCAGCAAAGAGAACCGCTTCCCAAATCTGCCCTTCCTGGCACTCGCCGTCACCCAAAATGGTGTACACGAAACTGGGGGAGCCGTCCAACCGCAGGCCCCAGGCCATACCCACGGCGGCTGACAAACCCTGTCCCAGGGACCCGGTGGTCATATCGACCCCGGGAGTCAGACAGCGATCGGCATGGCTAGGCAGCCGGGTCCCTCCTTGATTGAGGGTCTGCAGCATCTCCAATGGGAAGAAGCCACGCAAAGCCAGCGCCGCATAGAGGGCCGGACCGGCATGGCCTTTGGACAGAACCAGTCGATCCCTATCGCTCCACTCTGGATCCGCCGCATCGACCTGCATGACAGCTCCGTACAAAACAGCCAGCACTTCCACGATGGACATACAGCCGCCGATGTGGCCAAAACCCAAGGATCCCAACTCCCGCAGCGTCTCGCCGCGGATGCGGTGGGCAAACGTCCGAAGCTCCTGGTATTTCTCCATGCTCAACATAGTCGATACACTCCTCCGTACAACAAGGATACTCCCTTGAGACATTTCCGCGCCTAAAAGGGAAATCCTGCCGTATCGGCTTCAGTGACCGAGAGGATGGTAAGGCGATCCCGCAGATAGGGCCCCAACCGCAGCGCTTCGGCTGCGCCCAGGCTGCTTATTCCCAAATCTCGTGGCCTGATCGGTGCCTGGACAGCTTCCAGAAGGCTCACTAATTCATCAGGGTCTGGCAAAAAAGCTTGGACCCCCGCCGCCCACTCCGGTCTGGTCATGGCCGCTCGCTCCACCGTTCCAGCACCGCACACGCGAGGCCGTGCGCGCAATACGGCATCTGCTGCCGTTCCATACACCTGCCGGAATTCGCTGTCTGCAGGCTTGTCCGGCACAGTAAGAGGCAGACACCCCGCCAACACTGCGTGATACACCCAGGTCATCAACACAGACGCCACTCCCACGTAGTCACCGTGCAGCGGGTGATCCATCCCTGTCTGCAGCGCCCGCATCTCCCAGTGATGGGCCAGCAGGTGTTCGGAGCCTGACGTCGGGCGCGAACTCCCAACCCAGTGAGCCGCCAGGCCTGCCTGCAAGAGCGTCTCCATGACGCTCCGGACAGTCTCTAGCGTCCTCTTGCCCAGCTCGTCGGCCTGGGCTCGCAGCCGGTTGACCCCCTGGAGGAGTTGGGCGGCTGTCTGGGGACAGTCGTATTCGCCGGTTACTACATGGGACAGTACCCAGTCAGCACGAGCCGTATACTTTGCCACCAGATCACCCACGCCAGCGGCTAAAAGGCGCGGCGGCGCAGTGGAAAGAACGTCGAGATCGGCATACACACCCACCGGACAGCACGTGGGCAGCGTCTGCTTGAGCCCACCAAAGAGCATGGACGACACGGAGGACGTGTACCCATCCATGGAGGGGGCCGTCGGCACAGCGATAAAGGGCACGCTCAGTCCGCTGCTGACGTACTTCACTACATCGGTAATGGTTCCTCCGCCCACCGCGATAAGAAAGTCGACGCCATCCGCATGGGCCTGAACCTGATCCACCACAGGCTCCGTGGGAAGCGGTCTCGCCTCGCGGAGCACAAGGATCTCAACGGTGGCGACGCCCGAGTCCATTATGTAAGCAAACGCCCTGCGGCCGGCTGCCGCCCAGGTGTTGAGGTCAGCAACCAGAAGCCCCCGGCCAGTCAGCCCCAGACGCTGGGGCGCTCCCCGCAGCCGCTGCATCGCGCCAGCCTCCAAGACGACTTCCCTAATAGGCGTACTGTGCTCGCGGCCACACGTGCAGGAGAACGTGTCTTGCCGCATCACCGCACCAGCGCCCGGCGCACGGCCAGCTGCCAGTCTTCGTACAGACGGTTCCGCTCGTCGAATTTCATCTTTGGGCGGTACACGTGCTGACTGTGCCACTGGCGCTTAACGGCATCCAAGTCCTCCCACAAACCCACTTGCAGACCCGCTAAGTGGGCCGCTCCCAAAGCCGACACCTCGCCAAACGGCGCCCGCGTCAGGTCCACATCCAGCATATCGGCCTGAAACTGAAGGAGGAATTCGTTATCGGAAGCTCCACCGTCGATGCGGAGTTCACGCGGTGCGCAGCCAGTTGCAGCTGCCAGTTCAATCACGTCTTTCACTTGGTACGCCATGGACTCTAAACCGGCGCGAATCAGCTGCTCGCGGCTGGTTCCGCGAGTCAGGCCGCAGATAAGTCCAGCAGCGTCCATGGTCCAATACGGCGCACCCAACCCTGCGAACGCCGGAACGATATACACGCCTCCATTGTCGGGGAGGGCTGCGGCAATGGCGCCGCTGTCCTTTACATTGTCCAAGATCCGGAGGCCGTCCCGCAGCCACTGCATCGTCGTGCCCGTAGCATTAATGATCCCCTCGAGAGCGTAACCTACTCGTCCATCCACTCCCCAGGCTAGCGTCGCAGCCAAACCTTCGGGCGGCGAGGGTGCCTCTTCGCCGACATAAATCATGACCGATGTGCCGGTGCCGAAGGTGGCCTTGGCCAGGCCGGGCTCCAAGCAGCC
>SLOG01000253.1 GCA_007132635.1 Limnochordia bacterium | reverse complement strand
TCATCTGTCACGGGATGCAGATTTGAGGCTTCCTTCAATTCAAGACGGAACCGCTCATCCGAGACAGTGTTCTCAGCCACCAAAATAAGGCCGTCTTCCTGGCGATGGATCGGCTCTAGCATTTCACTCTTTCCGCCCCCGCTTGCACCCTCATGCATAATAACCATGGTGTTGTCATAGGGAGTGACGACCTGAACAGTCGATGCATGGAGTGTTACCCAGCCTTCTTTTTCCCCTCGGTTAAGCAGCATTCCGTAGATCCCCTTTTTCGCGCTGGGGCCTGGATAGAGGTTATACGAGAACACCTCATGGATGTCGTCTGTGCGGTTGTGGACAACCACCTGCTTGCCGTCATAGTGCGTATGCCGGAAGGGGGGAGCTACATAGACGATCCCCGTAGGCGTAAAGTCCTCTTCTACATCGGTGCGGGAGATGAAGGGCTGGAGATCGGCCAAACCACCAGCAAAGAAACCCGCGTTGCGGGGCGCCACCAAAAGGGCCGGTTTGCCAAACTCTCTTCCGCCAGCCATAAACGGCATAACAATCAATTCCTGTTCAGCCAACCAAGAAAACGTCGCCTGGCGCACTGTCTCAAACTCGGTGCCGAAACGCCCTTTATATGTTGGCTTGTCTGTAATGCCGTTGTCACCAACGACCATACAGTCTGGATCGCGACGCCGCATATACGGCTCTGTGAAGTTAACGACAGCACCGTTCTTACAGTACGCAACGGTGGCTTCGACGACGCGGCCTCGCTCCGGCACTTCATAGGCTACCTCGAACGTGGTGTTGACTGTCGATCCCAAAGCGAGTTCCAACAGCTGTTCGCGGCTTTCGGGAATGACTACGCTTGGCGATTTGAGAATAACCTCCCGCAGCTCCTGCGGCAGGTTAAAGTTTTCCCATTTATCCATGGACAACCTTCCTTTCCGCTTACACGGAATGTGATCAATATCACAATTCACAAAGGTACAGGTGTAAGCATATAACATAATAGTATTTTCGGTGGGAAAAGTCAAGTTCAACGCTTCTAGGAAGGCGTTGATTTTCTCCGCTTTTCCACGGACGAGGGCATCACAGCACCTCGTTTACCTGGCATTTAAGGTAAACGAGGTGAACCGGCACTCGTCAAAATCGATAAAATCAAGAGCCTTCTAGAGTTGCATTCAGGCAGCCGCTGGTTTATGATTGAACTAGCAGTCAGACGACAGGCATAGTGATCAAAACATACGATAAGGAGGTGGGTCGTGTGATAACCCATGACAACAGCAGTCGAAGCAGCTCGATGTTAGACGTTGGCCCACGGAGGATGCCAAGGAGGCCAAACGTTTAACCTTCTCAAAAGGAGGGTTGGCCTTTTGTACGTGAATGGCAGGCACGTCCTGCCGCCTGAGCTTCTTGAACAAGTACAGGAGTATGTGCAGGGAAAACAGTTGTACATTCCGAAAAACGATGACACGCGCACAGCCTGGGGCGAAAAGAGCGGCACCAAGGCGGAGCTTCGTCACCGAAATCGGCAGATTCTTGCCGCATACGAGAAGGGTGCCAGCATCGATCAGCTCGCTGCTGAGCACTTCCTAAGCGAAGATTCTATCCGCCGCATTATCTGCAAGACTCGGAAAGAACGATACTAAATCGTCTGTTCTCTTTCGCCGGCGTCTGTCCTGTTTTATACTCATGCTAGAGGCAGGCTCGAGACTGTCCTCTAGAAGGAGGTGGTTGATATGATCAACCGTTGGAGGTCCGGCGCCTAAGCGTCGGCCACGGTACGAGTGCGGCACGCATGCCTGATGCGTGCCGCATCTTTTTTCACAACACTCCTTAGACGACGCTGGTGCTTACCAATCCAGAAGCTTGGTCCCATACTGTTTCAGCCAATTGCGCTGCGCAGCGTAATCTGGCTGTCTCGCAGCCACGACAGCCCAGAAGGCACGCGAGTGATTGAGATGCGAAAGGTGGCTCAGCTCGTGGATAATCACATAGTCGATGACAGAGCGAGGAGCCTGCACACAGCGAGTGTTAATGCGAACGGCGCCGCGGTTCGTACAGCTGCCCCAACGCTTCTTCGCTTCGCTGAGAGACACCGACCTTGGAGCCAGGCCAAACTGTCTTGCTAAGGCCTCGACCCGAGGGAACACATACGCCTCAGCCTGGACTCGGTACCACTTGAGCAGTCCCTTGCGGACTGCGTTCAGGTCATCGCAGCACCCGTTGGCTGTCAAGCACCCGTCCTTCCAGACAAACTCAAGTCCTGAACTTGCGGCTGATTGCAGACGGAGCGTAAACAGCTTTCCCAAAAGGAGCCACTGCGCTCCATCGGACATTCTAGCCTGGGCAGCTGCTTCCCGTTCTGCTGCCGAAGCCAGTCCCTGCCGAATCCACCCAGCCTTCTTCTCCAGGAAACCAAAGACAGCAGGTTCAGCCAGCCCGGTCGGAACAAGAACACGCAGCTGGTTCGGCCCTTTGATCTGCAGCTCCATACTACGGCGGGGTCTTTGGATTAACTCAACTGTCACAGTGCTCCCATCAATGTTCATCTGACGCAGCACGACTACCAACCATACCTTTCTGGACCCCAAGGCTTATGGGTTAGCGTCTGTTCCACCTGAACCATCGTGCGGTTTGGCACATCATCTCGCAGTACAACACCAGGCCCAACCACACTGTAGATCCCGACTCGACAGCCTGGCATCAGGACAGCATTGACCCCGGTGCGGCAGTAATCCGCAATATAGGACGCATTGGCGTAGTTTCGCGGCGTCTCGCGCCGACCGTTTACGACCCAACTTGCCGAACCGTCGTCAAACCGCAACGTCCCACACACTGTCGCGGCACCCAGATCCGTACAGCGCCCGAGCACCCCAAAGAACTCCATATAATGATACAGATACACGGTGTCGAAGATGACCCCTTCGAGCTCAGCGCAGTGATTGACAACGCACTGATCGCCAATGGTCGATGGCCCGCCGATGTAGCAGTAGTTCTCAATACGGCAGTGGTTACCAATCACAGTCGGGCCGTGTACGATGGCCCCATTGTCAATGATTGTGTGGTCACCAACCCACACATTCCCTTGGATAACGACGTTGCGCCCAATGCGGCTGCCCGCACCTAGCCTAACGCAGCCCTCGATGGATGCCGAGTCATCGATGAATGCCCCGTTCTCAAGCTGATGATCGCCGAGGCCATCACACAACCACTGATTGGCCAAGGCATTCGCTTCCATGATGTGCCACGGCTTATCCACATCAACAACGGGCTGCAGCGCTTCGACAGAGGTGATTACCTCGCCAGCTCGCAACCAGTCAGCCAGGGCCATTTCCACATACCCTTCCAAAGGCGGCATCATACCTACTTCCACACTGGAAAACACTCCAGAATTCCCTGTCACATAGGGCCAGGCAGCGCGGCCCAAAACAAAACCTGCCAGCCTGTGCGTGACGCCGCCTCGCGGATGACCCGCGATTTTCGTCACACGCCCATCCTCAACGCGGCAGCCAATCCAGTCACGGCTGGAATCCTGACCTAACGGTACAGCTAGGACACCGATCCCGGCAAAAGAGTCCACCATGAGACCAGCTAGCTGCGCAATGTCGTCGTAGGAGAGGAGACAGTCTCCCGGCAGAACAAGGAGAGGCCACTCGGTGACTTCCTCAACCGCAGCGGCCAAGGAAAAAGCTGAGCCCTCCGTCGAACCAACGCACCGAACATCCACCTCTGAAACGTCGCGGAAGAAATTCGTGATCTGCTGATGCATTGGACCGGCGGCAATCACGATGTGCTCGAAACCCAATGTCAGCAAACTATCGACCTGGTGCCCCAGGAGGGGCCGATTAGCGGCCGGCAGCATGGCTTTGGGGCGAGCTTCAGCAAAAGGCCAGACTCGCCGGCCTTCTCCCGCAGCAAGCAGCACGGCTGTCTTCACAGCACGACACCTCCAGTCTTTGCGCTAGGCGTGATGGTAACTGTACCCACACCCGTTCTTCCCCGCCGACAAACAAGCCCGACACCGCCTCCGGGAAGGTGCTGGTGCCTATCAGAAGCTTCCAAGCTCAGCCGATCGTCGACGAAAGCATAGAGCCTCGTCCCCACTGCACCTAATCGAAGTCGGTAGGTATGCCCCCACTCCCACTTCAGCGCGCATGACGCCAGTACCGCCTCGACATCCCGCATCTTGACCAGTTTCACTGTATTGTCTGGTGCCAGAAGCAGGCCATACCAGCGCCGCAGGCCGCCTACTCGCAGGGCCAAGCCGCAAGCTTCTACCATGTGAGGCGTGAAGTCGGCACAGACTTCATAGTCTTGCCACTCGGCGGTACCCTGCATAATCAGGCCGGTTCCTTCGTTTTGAATCAACCGATACGGCTCGTCGGTCACATGCAGAGAATCCATGCCATCAACCCAAGCCCTCTGCCACAGAGTTCCTCCCTCTTGAGGCCTGCCGAGCCGCAGAGTTGGACTGCCGTCCCATGTCAGGTAATCCAACAGGACGGTGCCATCGGCTCTAGTCTCTGCCGACAATTCGATTCCCACCCGCGCCACAGGACACCCTTCCGTATCAGGGATCATCCAGGTAAACGCTCTGCTGTCTCCCGGAGCGAGTCGCTGTCTGGGTCCCTTACGTCGCTGCAGTGTATCGTCGGCGCCGTAATATTCCATGTAAAGCCCGGCCTCCACTGGCAGCTGGCCGTCGGCCGCTCGCAGACATGCCCGCACAGTTTGACCCGAGAACAAAGTGGGTGAGGCGAGAAGCGAATAACCTGCACGACTGCTGACAGCCTCTGGCGGGATAAACGCGGGAGCAAACACCCGACAGGTCCGGCCCGGAGCCACTTGCCTATAGTGAACCGCCAAACACTGTTCGCTGTTGGACACCCAGCCCGTGCCGCTGCTTTCCGGACTGTCGTCGATCGTAAAGGACTGCACCGATCCTGGGAGCGAAAAGTGGAATCGCGCCCCCTCTTTTGGCCACGCACTGGGTTCTCCGGCAAGGCGGCGACCCGCATTCACGATATGATAGGCCTCGGTCACCGCGTCAGTGATCGCCCGTCCGCCGTCTGCCGTAGGCAGGTACAGTCGATCAGCCACGGGCCCCCGGAAGTCAGGACCCGCATCCAAACCGCTTAGCCCGTTTTTTATCCCCATAAGACAGCCAACGTTGGCCGAATTGCAGTCGGTATCCCAACCACCCGTATTGACGATCATCAACGTCTTCTGCAAGCTATCTTCGCCGAAGAGCAGACTCAGCACGATGAGACCATGGTTCGGTACCATGTGGCAGTTGCCGCCGTACTTATCATACCCATAGCGTTCAGCTAACTGCTGGCGCGCCCGCTCCCAGTCAGAATATGCCGTACGCCAACCGCGCAGATCCGCGATGACGCGGGCGATGACACAGTCCTTAGGAATCAGAGACACCGCTGTATCCAGGAGTTTATCCATGTCATTTTCGACAAAAGCCTGCGCCTCCATGGCGGCAATGACCTGCGCTCCATAAATCGCTTCACCGTCATGACTAACAGAGGCAGCTCGCCGAGCAAAATCAGCCGCTCGCTCTGGATCGCCGGGGCACACCATAGCCCATCCATCGATAAAGATCTGGGCCCCAACTTGCTCAGCCACCACGCGTCCATTCACAGCGGCCGACCCACTCTTGGGTGCCGGCACGCCTTCCTTTAGCCGCAGATAGGCTGTATGCTCCGTAGAGTTTCCCAACCCTCCCCACCAGAGTACAGTACGTTTTTCAATGAGGTAATTTAGCCACGTAAGACCGATCTGTTCGGCGGTGAGGTTCGGGTCCCATTCGTTGTCTGCTAGCGACCGTACAAAGGTAAACGTACCAGAAATGTCATCGTCCGTCACGATAAGCGGCATCTCTAGACGGTCATGCACGTAGTACTCGATGTATCCCAACTGCTCTTTGATCCGTTCATAGGACCAGCCTTCAAACGGGCGACCCAAGTAAACACCAATGATCTTTCCCAAAACACCTGCGTACACGCGTTCAGCATAATCCGCTGGAATCGGCACACAACCGCCTCCCTTGTTCAGACCTTTGTCCTGCCCTGGCCAAACAATCTACGAGACGCCGCGAAAAGTCTGGCAGGAAAATCACCTCTGTACTGCGAACCATGTTTCGAAGCAAATACATATAGAAAGAAGGCTAAACTATGAACTCGCGTCTGCGTATCCAACAAACGCTGGCAAACCAAAACACGGGACGAGCCGCTCGGGACTTATGGCTGCTTCCTTGGGCCGTCGATCACCACAAAGATGCGGTTGAGAGCATCGCAGCGGACTATCCTCGCGATATCACCAATGCCCCCGCCTTTCTGCAGACGACACCCCCGACCAAGGGTGACCCGTATCGGGTGGGCACCTACGTCGATGAATGGGGCTGCATATTTGAGCAGAAGCAGGACGGTATCATTGGTGAAGTAAAAGAGCCCCTGGTGCATGATTGGACCCAGGCTGATCAAGTCCGAATCCCGAAAGAGTCTTTGACCGTCGACACAAATCAGGTTAACAAGTTCTGCCGAGACACCGAGAAATTTGTCATCGGCGGCTGCTGTCCTCGCCCCTTCGAACGCATGCAGTTCATCCGCACGACGCAGGCCCTATACATGGACTTAGTCGACCAACCGAAAGAGTTCCTGCGCCTGCTCGAGAGGATTCACGAGCACTTCAAAGCCGAACTTGAGCTGTGGGGAACAACTGACGTCGATGCTCTAATGTTCATGGATGACTGGGGGGCGCAAAGATCACTGCTTATCTCTCCGTCCATGTGGCGGGATTTCTTCAAACCATTGTATAAGGATTACATTGATATCGCCCACAAACACGGCAAGTTCATCTTTATGCACTCGGACGGTTTCATCCTTGACATCCTGCCGGATCTCATTGAACTCGGTTTGGATGCTGTCAACAGCCAGATTTTCTGTATGGGCCTCGACAAGCTGCGGCCTTTTAAGGGCAGCATCACGTTCTGGGGCGAACTCGATCGTCAGCATCTTCTGCCCTATGGCGATCGCGAAGCCATTGTCCAAGCCGTGACTGACATCAAAGACAATCTGTACGAACAGGGCGGGGTCATCGCCCAATGCGAGTTTGGTATTGGTGCCAAACCCGAAAACGTGCGCACAATGTTCGAAACCTGGGACAGATTGACCAATTAGGAGGACGCTGATCCTCTTCGCTGGACGATGTTCCTAGCTATAGCGACGCCGCAGGCCCCTGCTTGAGCCAGACCCCGAGTCACACCGGCACCGTCGCCGCCGGCAAACAGACCGCTGATCTGCGTCTCAAACTCTGGGGTCAGCGCCGGACGCATGCTGTAGAACTTGGCTTCCACGCCGTAGAGCAGTGTATGCTCGGACGCGATCCCAGGCGTGACTTTGTCCAATGCATGCAGCATCTCGATGATGCTCTGCATAGTGGAAAAAGGAAGCACCAGACACAGGTTTCCAGGAACAGCTTCTTTCAATGTTGGTTCAACAAACCCCTCTTGAATCCGCTTCTCGGTGGAACGACGGCCCTTCAGGATATCGCCGAATTTCTGAATCAGTACACTTCCATTGGACAGATCGTTGGCCAAACGCGAGATGGACTTGGCATATTCAATGGGTTTGTTGAATGGGTAGGAAAATCTGTGGCTGACGAGCAAGGCGAAGTTTGTGTTCGTACTACCGAGTTCTTTATCTCGAAACGCGTGCCCGTTCGCCAGCATGACCCCGCTGTGATTCTCGATTACGACATGGCCGGAAGGATTACTGCAGAAGCTGCGTACTGTAGTTCCTACAGAGGTTCGAAACAGGAACTTGCCTTCATACAGGTGTTCGTTGATCTCTTCCATCACCATGTCAAACGTTTCGATCCGCACCCCGATATCCACTTGGTTACTGCTCAACTCTAGGCCGAACTTCGTCAAAACTTGTCCGAGCCACTCAGAACCGTCGCGCCCCGGTGCCGCGAGTACGCACGGAGCCCTATACTCCTGCCCTTGATCGTCAACTACCCCTCGAACGACCAAGCCTTGGTCCGTCTCCTCCGCGAGAATCTCCTTGACCTCCGTTTGAAACCGCATATCCACGCTTCCCTGGAGCGTGTCACGAATGTTTGCCAGAATCTTGAGGTTCTGTTCGGTTCCTAAATGCCGCACTTGAGCGCGCAGCAGTTTCAGGCCCGCCGCAAGACCCCGTTTTTCGATCTGCTTAATGGCTTCAGTGGTTGGATCGGAAAGAGGTGCTGATGCCCCATGAGCCGTGTTGACAGCATCCACATAGCGGATATACTCCAAGACTTCCGCCGGCGGCAGGTACTCTGTCATCCAGCCGCCGTACTCGGTGGTAATGTTAAACTTACCATCCGAATAGGCGCCAGCGCCGCCGAAACCGTTGGTGATGGAACAAGCTGGGTAACAGCCGCTGAAAGCTTTCCTCCTGTTATCCGGACACTTCGCTACCTTCTTTTCCAAAATGGGACAGCTGCGGCGGTCGATGTCTTGCCCTTTCTCCAGAAGCAGTATCTGCAGATCAGGAGCCCTTTTTGCCAGTTCGTAACAGGCAAAAACGCCGGTTGGTCCAGCTCCAATAACAATCACGTCATACTCTCGCCTAGTCACTACCAACTCACCCCTGTGGACGTGCGTCTTTCGGCGTCAAAGCCTCCTGGCTGCGCCATTATGCCAACTTCAGTATACCATAGAGGCAGTGAGTATGCCTATCAGCCAGTAGGCAAGCGCAGGCGGTCGATCACCTGTCGCAGACGACTTGCGCTGGAGACTAACCGCCTCGCCCTGATATCCTCCTCGCGAAACACCGCCAGCAGGATTTCGCCCACTCCCTGTCGGTCTCGGTCATAGGTAATATAGATCCTGCCTTCGGAATCCTGCACGCCATCCGGATAGGATACAGACTTACGGTCATCCAAGAGCAGTTTGTGCGGCCAGTTAAGGCCATCGTCCGACGACAGAAACGCCGTCAACCGACTTCTATCCCGCACTCCGTCATGGTTAACCAAGAGCAGGTTTCCGCTCTGCAGCCGGCGGATGAAAAACCGTGAGTTAGGTCCCCCGAAACCAGTGTCACTACCGGGGCCCCAGGTTCGACCGCCATCGGCAGAAACACTCTGCCCTATCCCGCTGCGAGTGCGAACCAGCATCCACAACTCACCCGTCTGCTTCTCTACTATCATGTGTTCGTCAAACCATCGGTCGCGAATATCCGAACAGCCCCAGAAAACAAACGTCTTGCCACTATCTGACGACCGATAGACGTTGGAGAAACATTCGTTCGGCAGGGTGTTCAGATCCGTGGTCGCAGTCCAAGGCGCCCAAACAGCCATAGGAAAGAGCCACGCACCGTCCTCCAACACCGTGGGTTTGTTGAGCATGATGCCGTTGCCGATGCGCCTTGGCTCCCCAAAGGAGATTCGGTCGGCATCAGGATTATCGCACACTGACGTCCAGACACCACAGCGCCCATCGTATTTTGTATAACTTTGGGCCCAAAACCACCATAGGCGTCCATGCGGATCAATCCACAGGGTAGGATCAAAGGCCCGAACAAGGCCTGGTGGATCGACGACAAACTGCGGCGGCGACCAGGTCTGTCCATCATCATCGCTTATGAGTAGGAGGACATAGTTGTCGGGACCTTCGCCTCCGCCCCCAGCGTAAAACGTAGCAAACAGACGTCCGGCAGCGCTCTTTTCGATACCCGGTATCCCTTGAAACCCCTGCCGATTGTGTGCGAGGTACTCCGTTCCAGGCTCGCCGTTTACGGCTGCCGGACAGAGACTAAGATCTTTATCTGCATACGGCAATAGACTCATCCTCCCTACATGAAGCAGCTTTCTAGGAATGACCCCTGTTAGGAGGATTCCCCTACTGGATCCCGAAACAACATGGTAAGACTACACATGGAGGCGCGCCATGGAAACCTTTATTGAGCTTCTTGAATACAGCCATACGAAACCAGTCATCAACACCCACGCGCATCACCAAAAGGATGCGTTTTTCGGCAAATTCAACCTGAGCCGGCTGCTGCGCTCATCGTATGTCCATTGGATCGGCGGCAGCTTCGAGGACGACCACGAAAGTCTTTCGCAGTACGTCCAACGCATGCGTTTTAACTCTTACTTTGTTTGGCTGGAAAGGAGTCTGCAGCGGTTATACCATGTCCATCACCGCCTCGACGCGGACAACTGGAATACCTTTTCCCTGGCTATCGCTGAAGCGCACAGTGAGAGCGGCTTCCATCTAAAGGTGCTGCGAAATCTCTGCCATTACAGCCACATCATCCAGGACTCCTATTGGAAGCCGGGATCCGACAACGGACACCCCGATCTGTTTTCGCCGACGTTTCGCGTCAATATGTTTATGTTTGGGTTTAACCATACAGCGGTGGACCACAACGGCCACAATGCCCAGGTGGTCTACAATCAGTCCATTGCAGACATCGACGACTATACAGCGTTTATGCGAGGTACTATCCAGGCAGCCAAAGACAGCGGCTGCGTCGCCTTGAAATCAGCTCTCGCCTACGATCGCGGGCTCGACTTCTGTGAGGTGTCAAAAGACAAAGCACAGAAGGCATTTGGTACAGGCGGACACGAACCCACTCCCAGCGATATCAAGGCCTTTCAGGACTATGTCTTCTTCCAGCAGTGCAGAGTCGCCGCTGAGTTGGGCCTGCCCTTCCAGATCCACACGGGCCTCGGCCAGCTGCGGAAGACAAACCCGATGCAGCTGCAGGAAGTGATCGCCAAGAATCCAGACACTCGTTTCGTTTTGTTCCACTGCGGCTATCCCTGGTTGGATGAAACGCTGGGGCTGCTGCACCTCTACCCCAACGTCTATCCAGACCTCTGCTGGCTGCCGTTGATCTCTACATCGGCGGCCGAGCGCATGCTTCACGAAATGCTCGAGGTAACGACCGTCGAGAGGATCTGCTGGGGCTGCGACACGTGGACTGCTGAAGAAAGCTACGGAGCCCTGTTAGCCATGCAGCATGTCTTGGCCTCCGTTCTCAGCCAGAAGATCGCCAGCGGCTACCTCAAGATACGGGACGCGAAATCCATCATTGACAGCATCCTCTACCGTAATGCTCGGCAGCTGTACCATCTCCCATAGGCTGTTCGATCGCACTGACTTCTCTGATCGGCTGACCCCGTCCAGCTGGCACCCGAAACGTCTTGATAGTGTGGGGCGCAAACTCTGCTGTCCAAGCTCGGTCACAGTGAGGCAGGCTAAACTCAACAGTAACAGCCCTTCCTTCTGTCTCGAAGCCGCGCACGATGATATCATCGTTGTCTGCGGCTTTTTTGACTGCCGTGACAATGACCGCAACCGAACTAACCTGCAGGAACGAACTCCTCACAGGCAAGTCGCCATCATGGAACGTCTCAATCAGAGCCGTGCCAGGCTGATTAAGCTCAGCGGCTCGCCGAAAGGCCTGGGACTTAGAGATGGCGCCAACATGAGGCACCAGCCGATAGGTTACCTCCTGCAGGCCCTGGTCTATAAAGGTATAGGCTGCCTCCGGATCAGGAGTTTTCGGATCATGGTGAGCATAGATGGGGCTTCGCAGAACCGTCAGCCCCATATCGCTGCCGTTAACGTCATAGGAATAGCGGCCGCTGTTGGCCACCGTCAGGCCGCACGCAGTCCCTGCCAGCACATGACGGCCGGAGACATCGACCCAGCTTTGCCCCGGTTCTTCATCACCGTTGGCCGAGCGCACAATACTGCCGAAAGGGATCTCCGCCACGGCTTGAGGATCAGCAACCTGCAGAGAGGTGCGGAGTTTCAGCATTTTAAACTGTTCACGCCAGTCAACGCTGACCCGAACGTCCAAAAATTCTGCGTCGGCATACAGCACATAGTCGCTCACGAGTACGGACCGCCCATACGTACTTTCTACTCGCAGAACCGATTGAACCGGGCCGTCCTCCAGCCAGCGAACAGAGCGCAGGGAGAATGTCCCGACCTCCTGGTCAAAACGCGGTACGTCATGGCTCCACGTGTCCGAGAGGTCATCGATCACCACAGGACGCATCCCCTGGCCGGCCAAGACATCAAGTTGGCTGGCTTTGTGAAGCAGGTGCTGCAGGCTGCCGGTGTGAGGATCCACTTCGATCCGGAGCTTGCTGTTCTCCATGACCGTCTCGCCCACAGCCATTCCGGGCTGCTCGGTTTGGGCTTCTTGGGGACACAGACGCCACACACCGAAACCCAAGGCCGGGAGGTCTGCTTGGAAACTGATGCGCGCTCGACGATTCGTGGTAGCATGCGCTTGGATGAGCTGCACAGGCACCGTCGAACCATCGTCCTCGCGGACCAACATCCAGTGGCCAGCTGCCGCACCCGTTCCATCAGCAATCTCCAACTCTACCGGGAGAACAGTATCCCAGCTGTGCGGGTTAAACACGACGATGGGCTTCGTGTCTGGCGCTTCCGGGATCGCGATATTCCAAGATATGGACTGCACAGCATACTGCAGGTTCCGGTGGGCGATGGAGACGGCCTCTCCGTACATATGCCGAGCGTCATCGTACGCTTCCTGCAGGCTTGTCCCTGCTAGTATGTCGTGAAATTGGTTAAAGAGAACGTTCTGCCAAGCTTGGTCCATTCCTTTGTGATACGCCTGTCCTAAAAGGGTTTCGGCGGCTGCAGCCCACCGTTCAGCCTGCAGTAGCGCTGCTTCGGCCCGGCGGTTCCACTCCTTGATTCCAGAATGGGCAGCATAGCAGCCCGGAGCATGGTGCTGCAAGTCATCGGCGACCAGCGGAAGATCCAGACGCAGATCCGCAATCGCTTCGAAATAGCGCTGCGGAGTGCTGAACACGAGTTCAGGCAGGCTCGGGTCTTTCTGGTGGTGGCGAATGCTCAACAGGTTTTCTTGCGTGGGGCCGCCGCCATGGTTGCCAACGCCGAAAAAGCACATCAGCTCGGGTACTGCGTCGGTGAGTTCGCCAGCAGTTCGCCGCACGTGGTCCTCAATATCGTGCCGCCAAGAGTTATAAGAGAAGGAGATCTGAAACGCCAGAACCCGACTTCCATCGGGAGCCTGCCACCAGAACACATGGCCCGGCAGTTCTTTCTCATGGGGCCCAGGCCGCATGAAGACATAGTAGTCTACTCCGCTTTTCTGAAGAATCTGCGGCAGCATGGCGTTGTGCCCGAAACTGTCCGGGTTGAAACCCACACAGGCCTCGCGGCCAAAGCGCGACCGAAAGTAGCTCTGCCCCTGCAGGGCTTGGCGAATGAACGACTCGCCGCAGGGGATGTTGCAGTCCGGTTCCACCCACCAGCCGCCCACCAACTCCCAGCGGCCCTCCGCCACTCGCTTCTGAATCTCTCGAAACATGGTTGGTTCGTTGTCTTCAATCCATTTGTAGAAGGCTGCTGAACTCGAAACAAACAAGAAGTCATCATTCTCACTCAGGCGATCCAAAGCGGAACGAAACGTAGCCTTGACCTCCTGCAGTCCCTCTGGCCACTGCCAGAGCCACACGGGATCGATATGCGCGTGCCCAATCAGATGCATTCTGCCGTTTCTCACTTCGGGCATCCTCCTAAGTCTGTGAACTCTGCTGATCCAACTGATACACGAAAGCGAGCACTCGAGCGGCCGCTTCGTAAAGCTCTTCCGGGATTTCCCGGTTAATGTCAATATTTAGGAGCTGCTCCACCAGCTGCGGGTCGCGAAACATTGGCACGCCGTGTTCTTCCGCCAACGCCAAGATAGCCTCGGCGGTAGCCCCTGCGCCTGCTGCCGTCACCTCTGGTGCTGCTTGTTTATGCGGCTCATAGCGCAGCGCTGCTGCTTTGAACACTCGCCGTTTACCCATAGTACCACCCCATTTCCAGAATCCTACACGCGTAGATCAACCGAAGGGGGAGCTTGTTGTCTTATGCGAACTATGGTGCGCTGTGTGACTGTCTGGCCATTTCGCTGCCGCACAGTCATCTCACACAGCCATCCATCCTGATGGAGTTCGTTTTCGAGTTCTGGAAGGCTCTGGCGCACTATAGACTCTGCGGTCTCTCCATCGACACCAAAATACAGGCGCAGCCGCTTCGCTTCCTTCTGTATCGCTGCATGCACCAAACCCAGGTTTTGCGTCCGCACGTCCAGGACCACCGTAAACGGTGCTGCATCCTTTGTCGTCGAATCCTGATCCTTATCGGCAAAGACAGCTAGTGCCAATGGGTAAGGTGTCTCTCCCAAAACCAGCGGCACATGGGCATACACTCCCGTGACGCCGGCCCTGTCCATCGCCCGCTGCACAACAGTGTCCAGCACCGCCTCCGCCGTGTCCTTGCGCAGAGTCTGCTGGATATCCTGGTCTTGTCCAGACGCGGCAGCGTGTACTGCCGCCAAAAAGCGGGCTGTGTCTGGAGAGGTCTCCGCACCAGCCATTTGCGGCGCTGCCGCCTGCTGCAGAAGCTCAATCAAGGGCACCAATCGCTCTGCCAAGTTAGCTCCCGCAAACTCCCGCAACAGGCCAGCCAGGCTGCCGAGGTTATTTTCACCTGGTAAGATACCCTCGACTGGCCGGGCAAGCTCGGGCCCGTCAGCAGACAACGTATCGCCGGCGACAGCAGCCTCCCACAGAGACTGCCACGCCTCTGCGACGGGACGGTTCACAGGAATCCCGCTCTTCATAAGCAGCGCTACCCGATGGAGATCAGCAGCGACTGGAGGGTCCTGCTTATCCGCAAAAAGCGAGCGTACCTGCTGAACGCTTTTCGCCGCTGCCGGCAGTCCCCACGATCGCAGAAGCTGCGCCATGTCCTGGGACGCGACAGTTCGCGAGTCCGACAGCGGAAGCGACTCATTCGACACCTCACCAACCGGAGGCTCTAACAGTCGCAACACAGCCTGGCCATCCCGAGTCCCTTCATAGACCAGTCGAACCGGCTGACCCACGGGGATGGCTGCCCGGGTGTCAACAGTGAACTGCTGGCCGCGCCATTGAAGCAGCGGATTCCCTTCCTGATCACGGCTGACCTGCGCCTCGATCACGGTCCCGCGCTGCATCTGCAAAAATGGTTCGATAAGCTTTGTCTGGACTCTTTCTGCAGCTTTCTGCAGCCATGAGTTGAAACGTATCATACCGACCCATCCTTACTCCTTGTCTGCACCAGCAGCGTCAAACCGGCTCCCGCCACACAGAGAACACCCGCCAAAGCCAGTAGATCGCCCCATGTCATGAAACTACGGAGAGGTCCGATGCTCAATCCCATCAGACCGGCTCCCACATAGGAAGCAAAGTCCAAAAACCCCGCCAATGTCGAGGGTTGGCCCTCAGCGGCAAAGCGCATGGGAATACCCATCATCAACTGCACGTTGATCCCGTAGATGCCGGCTTGGCAAAGTCCTAGTATAGCGGCTGCCGCCCACAGCGTGTCCGCATGGAGCACAGCCCGACCGGCAAAGGCCAAAATGGCAGTCAGTAGGTAAAGGACCACGATCACCTTCGTTTCTTCTCCACCCAGCCGCTGACCCAAGCGACGGCCAAGGAGAACCCCGAAGAAACTCAACACAGGAAGCATCAGACTGAACGCAGCTGCCTCCGGGACAGCAGCGCCATAGCTCTCCACCAATATTGTGGGCGTCCACAGGTTTATCCCGTCTTTGACCATACCCTGCAGCACGCTGACCAGGCCCAGCAGCATAAGGATCCAGCCGCTTCGTAGAGGGAGCAGCCTACTCCCTCCCTTAAGCCGCGGCACCACCGGAGCCTGCTGGTTAGAATCTGCCCCAGGCGGGAAATCGCGGATCAACCAGACCCAGACTATACCAAACACTGCCAGGACCCCTGCCGGCAGCCAGAATAGAACTGGCCACTGCCCTGGAAGCTCCAGTAAGAGCTGCCGGGAAACGAGCCAAGACAGAAAAAAACCTGCAGGAATCGTGGTGCCTAGGAGCGCAATCAGCCGAGACTTATCGCCAGTAACCCACAACGACGCGACACGAACGATAGGACCCCAACCAGTCGACTGAAAGTACCCGTTCAAGCCCCAAATGATAACCAGAAACACTGGCTCCGCCCCAAAGCCGAACAGCAAATTGGCGGCGGCGCTCCCCGTGAGGCCGAAAAACACGAACCAGCGGCAGCTGACTCGATCTCCCAAGTAGCCGTTAACCAGCTGCCCCACAGCATATACCCAAAAGAACGCTGTGCTGATGTAGCCCAATGTCTCTGTCGTCCAACCCAAGGATTCCCGCATCACTGGCATCGCGACGGCGTAGTTGAGCCGGCCAAAGTAGAAAAGGGTGTAGGCAAACCATAGAGTCAAATATGTCGTCTTCTGCTTGCGGTAAAACGTCTGCTCATGCAACGGCCCACCCTCCACTTAGAGAGTCCTTCACAAAACAGATACTCATCAATCTAAAAAAAGGGGATTAGTCCATGCTGTTCCGCTGCCGTCATAGCATTCGGCTCGCACGAAACTCGTTCCGTCGGGAATCGACCAGCGAGTCTGAGTCGTCGGAGAAGGGCAGTTGTGAACGAAACAACCTTGTTCCGTCACAAATTGATAGCGGTCCACCGGGCTGGAATTCACAAGAACCCAGCGGCCGTCCCGCTCGAACTGCGAAAAGGTTGGGCCTGTCGTGGAGTAAAAGCTTCCGCCTCGAAGGGACTCCATGATGTTCTCGACCGTGCAGCCCGCGGCTTGCACCATCACCCAACCTCCGCAGGTGTCATATTCATGATGCCCATCATCGACTGCGACGGCCCAGATCCGCCTTCCTCCAGAAAGAAAAGCATCCCAATACTCAAGCGCAACTCCATTATCCTCGCCGATCACACAGCCATGGTTGTAGACTTCCATAGCAAAAAACCCTTCCAGCGGCGTTACCTGCTCTATCGTTGTTTTCGACCACAGAGGATGACAGAGAACCACACTCAAGTCATGGTCGCGCAGAGAGTCTATCACAGTCTGAACCGAGTCTATCCCCTGCCAGGCCGGCTGCTCCCAGCGTTCAGGCAAATTATTCCAGGCTTGGTCATGATTAGGAAAGCCTAGCAAATGATAGCAATAATCACCCGTGTCCGCGTTGATGTCCACCTCCACACCGGGAAGGAGGAGCAAGCCCTCACACTGCTCTTGCCGGGCCTGTGCGAATAACCGATGGTCCGTGAGCGCCAAAAAATCGTAGTCATGGTCCTTATAGATGCCCGCCAGCACATCGGGGGAATAGGTTCCGTCTGACAACGTCGTGTGGCTATGCAGGTTACCTTTGAACCAATGAAGTCCGGATTGTTCGCTGAATTCTGCCAAGTTTTCATTCCTCCTATTACAGTCGCTGCCGTCGTTCTTCGGCGCCAAGGCACGACTTCCCTTTCCAGAAGGAAACCATGCCGCAGTCAACGAAGTTGTTAACCCGGGAGAGTGATGCATCGTGAAGGGAAAGACCGCCGTTTATGATAGAATCTGCGAAAGCCGCATCGTGGCTATCCTGCGCCGCTTTGACATCGGCAAAGTCGTGCCTCTTGTGGAAGCCCTTCTCCAGGGCGGCATTACTGCCGTGGAGGTTACAATGGACACGCCGGGCGCGCTGCGCGCTATCAAGGAAATCCACCGCCGCTTCGACCGTGCAGCTGCCGTTGGCGCCGGCACGGTTCTGGATCCAGAGACAGCCAGAGCCGCTCTGCTCGCAGGCGCCCAGTTCTTGGTAGCGCCTAACCTCAACCCGGAAGTGATCCGCATGGGAAATCGGTACAACCGCTTGGTCATGCCGGGCTGCCTGACCCCAACCGAAATCCAGCAGGCCTATGAAGCCGGCGCAGACATAGTTAAGGTGTTTCCAGCACAGGCGATGGGACCGGAGTATTTCCGCC
>SLOG01000422.1 GCA_007132635.1 Limnochordia bacterium | reverse complement strand
GTCCCACGTTCGCGGTGGATTCGGGACTAGCTCTTTGTTGTAGAATAGTGCTCGCATGTCGGTACTGTGCCACAGCGCGTACACGCGACCTTCGAGGTCAGAGACACCGTCTGTGACAAAGGGGAACAAATCATCAACGAAGTCTTCCTCAAAGAATTCATCGATGGGCTGCAGGTATCCACCATCAACAAACCATGGAACCCAGTACGAGTCCACCGACGACATATCCGGCGGGTTTCCTCGTGAAGCAGCCAGCATTAGTCGGTTCTTGAACTCCTCAAGTTCGGGCATGATGGTCAACTGAACTTGCACATTCGGATTCTCTTCAGCCCACTCTTGGTAGATGTCTCGGTAAACCTCGACCCGTGCTTCACGATGGTCTCGATGCGTAAAGTCAGCCTGTACCCACCACTCCAAAACGATCTCAGCATCTGGGTTGCCTATACGGTTGGTGGTTACCCAATCATCAGCCAAGACCATGGACGAGAGACTCATAACCAAAGCTAGTGTAACACTAATCAAAACTAACTGACGGTACATGCCTACTTCCTCCCTTAGTTTGCGTTTGGCTCTCACCGCAGAATCGCTCATTGGTCCTTCGGTCTTCTTCGACGCTCACCTCACTTGTAGATGTTCAGTGAACCCGCTTAAGACAAAGAAAACCGTCCAAGAAGGACGGTGGACGATAGCAGATAGCGTCTATGGAGTTTCCTTGAGGACCTCTCGGAAGTTAGGTTGGAGTGGATAGACAAAAATGTCTTTAATGGGAAGCGGTGCTCGGACTTTGTGCTCGCCTTTTTGTTCCCATTTGCCTCGGCCTGTGGTTTCACCCACCCGAATCCAGTTCGCCGCTTTGTAGCAGGTCCCCTGAAAACGCTGTTGTTCCACAAAGGTCTCGAACAAGACCGGGCGGTATCCATAGCGAGCTTCCCAATCTCTTGGAAGCTGCCGAGCACAAAGGCCCAAGATCTTGGACGCCAAGTTTTTGGATTGCACCCAGGGTAAAATGAGAAAGCGGGTGTTGTTGACGATGTAACGCAGATTGCGGGTGCGGGTTTCATGGTCCCAGCCAATCCAGCCGTCACGAGCCTGCGTTTTCCAAGCCGGTGAAGCGAAGCTGATGGCTCCCACGTATCCTTGCGGCGACTGGATCAGATACCGCTGCTGCGCTCCTTTTTGGATGGAGTACTCCAGGTAATGGTAACGGTCCATGAATTCATTCCACAGCCGAGAGGTGCCCCCCGGGATGACCGGCTCCAGGGTGATTGGAAGCAGACGTCCAACGGGCACCGTAATGGGCTCTCCGGGTTCACCTGCCAAGGTTCTCTGCGGGGGCTTGACTTGGTTGAGATGCGACATCTCACGACGAACGGGCGGCAGTTGAATCCAACCCTGACGATGAAACGAAAGCAGTGCTGCTTTGCAGCCCATCAGTTTCAGTTCACCATTCGGTTGGTACCAAGCGAACGCCAAACAGACCTCTCGAGCAATATTCTGACGAGAAGCCTTTGGTTTGGCCGCGATGATGGCACGAATCTGTCGGAAATCCTCCTGGGAAAACAGACGATTGCGGGCCTTGACGGGGAACTTGGGTTTCTGAGCGTCTATGGCGGATCACCTCCTGTCTTCATGGAATAGGCGATGCAGACGGCATCGTCAAGATTCCAAGGAAGGTACTTCGCCAAATTCCTAGGGTGTCCCTGCCACTGGGCTGCTTCATCGAGGATGTAGTGCAGGTAAGCCGCGGGATTGAGCCCATGCTGCTGGGCGGTTTGAATCAAACTCATCATCATGGCTGCCAACGTACCGCTCCACGTTGCATGGACTCCATACCAATTTTGACGTCCCAAGACTCCAGGACGCAGACTGCGTTCTGCGAGATTGTTATCCATCGCCACTTCAGCATAGTCCACAAAGACAGTGTAGGCTTTCCAGTACTTCAGACCGGACGTCAAGACCTTCCAGGCTTCGGGGTGGATGCCAGGCTGGCGGCTTTCGTCCGTCAGTGTTTGATGGAATTGTTCAATCAAGTGTTCCAAACGGGCTTGAGCCTGAGCGCGTGAAGTCGCATCCATGGCATTTAAACGCTGCGCATTCTGCGTGTAGAGTTCGGCAATGCGTGCCAACCAACGACAGGTCCATGTTTGAAGAACTGGAAATTTCGTCGCAGCATCCTCGAAATGGCGGCGAAAATGCGCCCAACAACGGCTGTGAAGCGCTTCAGACCGAGAAACGAAGCGCCGATAGGCAGGAGCACCGTCGCTCACCAGGATTCCTTGAGCATCTAGACCTAGCGTCTGTTCTAGAACTTGGCTAGAGCGAGTTGTTTCCACGGTAAATACCGTGACTCGTTCGCCGGCGTAGACCCACAACCATGCGATTTTTCCAGGCTGCTGGTCATCGGACATCGTCTGGACTTCTGGGGCAAGGAAGTGACGAAAGCCTGTTTCGTCGATGTACAATACGGCTTCGTCCTGGAGTTGCTCTTGAAGCAACCGGTACAGCGGTTCGAGACGCTCTGTGAGTTTCTTGAAAATGCCGGCAATGGTCCCGTCTTGGACACAAAGGCCGTAGGCGGCCATGAGCGCCAAAAGACGTGTTAAGGCTACCTGCATCCCATATTTCCCATACAATAAGAAAGCCAATAGGCTGTGAGCATAGAGCCCTTTGGGGATGATGTTCGCTGGCTTGGCAGCGGTGATCTGGCGCGGAACATTGATGCAATCGCAGTTGCGAAAGACGCGCCTACGAATGTGCTTTTTCAGGTAAAAGCGGATCTCCATGGCAATCTCGTAGGACTCCTCACAAAAACCGCTATCCGAGTACGGTTTGCCGCAGCGAGGACAGACGGCGTCTTTACTGGAAACTTCGTGGATGACCTCTTCGATCGGCAGCCCCTCGGGAATCTTGCGGCCAGCTCCGCGGTGGCCCTTTTGGGCCCCTCGCCGCTTGGGAGACCCCGTATGATCGGCAGCGTCGGATGGACTAGAGGGTTCTTGGGCGGTGGGTTTCTCCGAACTCGTCGAACGCTGCTCTTGGGAACCGAAGAGCATCTGCTGGTATTTTCGACGGACACCCTGCGCATGCTCCAATTCGGCCTGTGTCTTTTCATAGTTAGCCTGCAACTGTTCTAATTCGGTGCGAAGTTCCTCCACCGTGGCTTGTGCATGACGTAGGTCTTGCGTCAAGGAACACGCCGAGGGACGACACATTTGGCCCAAGGACGGCTTGTGGTATCCCGCTTTTTCAATTGTGGTTTGAGGACTGGCATGGTATAGGTTCATACACGTTCTATTCGACACTCATTGGCGGTCGCCTGCTCGGTCCCGAAAGAAAGTTGCATTATTTTCGAGAGTTTTGTTGCCCATGAAGCGGGTTCACTGAACATCTACCAAAGCAACACAACCGTCTGGTTTTTCTGATATTTCGAACGCAAATAAAACACCTCCTGTTTTGGTTTCAGAAGTAGGTTCGCCAACGAGAGCTGGAATCCCTTCCCAGCTCTCGTTGGCCGGTAAGATACAGACAGATCCCGTCAAACCTCTTTCTGGAAGCCTATTCACCGCGCCGGCGCCGACGCATAGCAGCCACCGTCTGACGCCAGCGTTCCTTTGTCTGACCGGGTCCGAACGAAAGACTGTCTAGAAGCTCCAAAGCCTGGTCATGGTTCGCCTCAATCAGATTGTTAGCTGCCGAGCGGTTCGGGAGGTTGATCTTCATATCCCAATGAAAGGCGTGGATCACGGTGTCGATGGCGCGCAGTTTCTGTTCCACGCTCCGCGCCTTCGGATAAGCCCGAGAAAATTCCTCAAACGCCGGCAAGGCATTGGCACCGTTGAGATAGCGTTTGCTCCAACTAGCCTGGTATTCCTGAAGAGTGACTCGAAAAGAGCAATCCTTCCCAGGACAGCCCACGGGCTGGTCTGGGTCTGCTGCATTGGCAAGCGAAAAAACGGTACCGCATAAGGGACACTCCAGTTCGCGCTGGGACACTCGCAGAATGCTCTCGCACCGCAGAAGCAGCGCCAGACCCAAATCGTCGACGGCGGTAGGATCAAGCGAGCCGCGGGCAAAATCCTGGTAGACCTGGTAGATTCGTTCGGGACGCACTCGGGGGTGCCAACGAATTTTCACGCCACAACCATCCTTCCCCAACAGCTCAGCGAAGAGGCTCTTTCCATGCAGCGGTTCCCAGGCTGCTGCTTAGGGTCCAATTCAGAAGCTCGTTGAGCAGTGTTTGTTTCCTGGCCTGGTGCTCAGGCCGATCCCAAAGGTTCTTCTTTTCGTCTTCGTCGCTGGCCAGATCATAGAGTTCGCCCTCTGTATCCCCCAGATAATGCACCAACTTCCAATCCCTGCTGCGGATCATCGTCAGTTGGCGGACAATACCTTTGAGGTTCGCATCTTCGCCCTGCTCGGCAAAAACGAACTCCCGCTCTGCGCCTGGAGTCCCTTCTAGCGCGGGCAGCAGCGACTTCGCTTCCATTGTCTCCGGAACGGACAGTCCTGCCAGTTCGAGAATCGTTGGCCCGATATCAAAGTTCTGGCAGAGTCCGTCATGCTGACGCCCTCCAGCAAAACGCTTCGGCGCCCACACAACCATGGGTACCCGGGTAACGCAGTCAAACATATTCCACTTCTCGATCTGCCCATGGTCCCCTAGACAGTCTCCATGGTCGGACGTAAACACGAGAACCGTATTGTCCAAGTACCCAGCCGCATCCAGCGTATTGATGATTCCGCCCACCAGTTCGTCTATCATCGTCACATTCGCGTAGTAGTACGCCCGCATGCGATGCAGCTCCTCACGACTGGGATTGGACTTCCAGAAGACGGAGTCATGATCGACCTGGCAGTTGTGATCATCGATGGCTTGAAGCACTTTCGTCCGCTCAGCGAGTTCTTCCGGTGTGACACTGGGCAGCGGCAGGTCCTTCCGCAGGTAGGGCTCAGCGTACCGAGGGATAGGGTCAAACGGCGGATGCGGCCCAGGGAAGCCTATCTGCAGAAACAGCGGCTCTTGGCGAGGCTTATGCTCAAGCCACCACTGCGCCAGTTCACCAACGAACACGTCGGAATGCGTGTTTTCCGGGAGCTCCCATTCGAAAGCTCCCAGGCGTTCTTGGTAGT
>SLOG01000234.1 GCA_007132635.1 Limnochordia bacterium | reverse complement strand
CTCGCTCCTCTCCGTACCAGTTCTGGCGCTTGCCATGGTGGCCAGTGCTTTTCTGGACTTGACGCCATGGCGGCTGATCCTGATTCTCGCCCTGAGCTCTTGGCCGACCACCGCTAGACTGGTTCGCGGGCAGGTGCTGCAGTTGAAGCAGCTGCCATTTGTTGAAGCCGCTCATGCCATCGGAGCAACTCGCTTACGGGTGCTGTTCCGCCACATCGTGCCCAACACCTTGGCTGTGGTATCTGTTTCTGCGTCTTTACTCGTAGCGTATGCCATACTTATCGAGTCGGCCCTCAGTTTTCTCGGTTTTGGGGTGCCGCCGCCGACGGCTACATGGGGCGGCATGCTTCACAGTGCCCAGTTGTACTATCGGGAAGCCCCTTGGCTAGCGGTGTTCCCTGGATTGAGTATTACCCTGGTGGTGGCCAGCATCAACTTTCTCGGGGAAGGCCTGAAGCGGGCGGTGGGTCAGTCCTAAACATCTTGGATTCACGCTGCAGTTGAATGAACATTTTCCTGCCATAATAATCCGCATCAAAAGGGGAGATATGCATGAACACAAGAGATTTGCGCATCCGCAGCAAGGACATAAGTGAGGGGGTGAACCGGGCCCCAAATCGGGCCATGCTCCGAGCAGTAGGTTTTACTGACGAGGATTTCCAGAAACCCATGATCGGTGTGGCTAGCGCGTGGAGTGAGGTGACGCCCTGCAATATTCACCTGAATGAACTCGCGCTCCAGGGAAAGCGCGGGGCCAAAGATGGAGGCGGGGCTCCCCTGATTTTCAACACGATCACCGTGTCGGATGGCATCGCCATGGGACATGACGGGATGCGCTTTTCCCTGCCTAGCCGCGAGGTGATCGCCGATTCCATTGAAGCAGTGGTGCAAGCCGAGCGATTAGACGCCGTCCTTGCGATTGGCGGCTGCGATAAGAACATGCCTGGTTGCCTCATCGCCATTGGCCGTCTAAACCTGCCGGCCGTCTTTGTATACGGCGGAACAATTGCCCCGGGCCGCTGTTCGAGTGGTGAGGCGTTGGATATTGTGTCTGTCTTTGAAGCCGTCGGCCAGTACAATTCCCAGGCCATTGATGAGGAGCAGTTAAGGGACATTGAGCGTCATGCTTGCCCGGGTGCTGGGTCCTGTGGCGGCATGTATACCGCGAATACGATGGCGTCGGCAATTGAGGCTATGGGGATGAGCCTGCCTGGGAGTGCCTCGCATCCGGCGGTTAGCGATGCTAAGCGAGAGGATGTGTACCAGGCAGGCCTGGCAGTCGTCGAACTCCTGCGCCGGGATATTCGCCCCACGGATATTATGACCAAGGCAGCCTTTGAGAATGCCATCACCGTAGTCATGGCTCTGGGTGGTTCCACCAATGCATTTCTGCACCTGCTGGCAATGGCCCACGCCGTGGACGTGGATCTGACGTTGGAGGATTTCGACCGCATCCGCCAGCGGGTGCCGCACATCGCGGATCTGAAGCCCAGCGGCCGCTATGCCATGTACGATCTGCATCAGGTCGGTGGTGTGTCGGCGGTGATGAAGGAGCTTTTGGCGGCGGGCCTGCTGCAGGGAGACTGCCTCACCGTGACCGGGAAGACCTTAGCCGAAAACCTAGCGTCGCAGCCATCGCTGGAAGAGGGCCAGTCCATCATTCGGCCGCTGGATAGGCCGCTGCGAGACTCGGGAGCCCTGTTTGTCCTGCGGGGGAATCTGGCGCCGGAGGGGGCCGTGGCCAAGTTTTCTGGGTTAAGCGTTACGAAGATGACGGGACCGGCCAAGGTCTACGACTCGGAAGCAGCTGCCACCGCCGCCGTGTTGAGCGATGATGTGCAGCCAGGGGATGTGGTTGTGATCCGCTATGCGGGTCCTAAGGGCGGGCCCGGCATGCCAGAGATGCTCTCCATTACAGCGATTCTGGTCGGCAAAGGGTTGGGAGAGAAGGTGGGCTTGATTACCGATGGCCGTTTCTCCGGCGGGACCCACGGTCTGGTGGTAGGACATGTGTCGCCGGAAGCTCAGGTGGGAGGCCCCATTGCCCATATCCGAGACGGTGATCGGATTACCATTGACAGCGTAATCCAGCAGCTGACTGTAGAGCTGTCCGCGGAAGAATTGGCGAAGCGTCAAGAGGCATGGCAGGAACCGCCCCTGCGTTATAACCGCGGCGTACTCTATAAGTATGCTCGTCTGGTTTCGTCGGCATCCAGGGGGGCGGTAACCGATCTGCCGGCTGATGCGTAGGCGCAGCCGCGTCAGTCCGAAGACTGCGGGGGCTTTTGCGGGAAAATGTGGGCAGCTGGGACTTCCAGACCGGGGAAGCCCGGGTGAGTCAAGATATCATCCTTCGCTGCGGCAGCGACGCGAGCGTAGTAACTATCGCGCAAGGCGAAGGCCTCCAAGGTGTTGGCATCGGGATCGGCAATCCAGTAGTGCTCGATTCCTGCTTTGCGGTAGATTTCCATTTTCTGCAATCTATCCTTGCTTGCTGTGGCTGGAGACAGGATCTCAACGACCAACCTTGGGGCGACAAACACATGCGTCTCGGCAAAAACCGCAGCATCACTCCCGGGAATGTAGAGAAGGTCTGGCTGCACCACGGTGTTGTCAGATAAGACTACGTCCAGTGGCGCACTCAGTACTTCTCCGTCCGGATCCGCGGTTCGGAAGTAATCCCGCAGGGCTTCCTGGAGTCTCGTGCTGACGCGCTGGTGGCGAACACTAGGGGAGGGCTCTCGGATCAAGGCACCTTCGAGGACTTCATGGCGGAAACCAGGTTCATCAGGCATCTTGAGATAGTCAGCAATGGAAGTGCTGTGCTGCCCTCGTCGGCAGAAAATATGACTGAATAATTAAGACAATGCGGCTGAAGGAATTGTTTCCCAAACAATCGAAAGAACAGCGGGAGGGATTGCCATGGTAGTATTTGAGCGGCTGATAATCTACCCGCTGTTGTTTCTCGCCTTGTTTTTTGCCGTCACCGGTGTAGCGCCCACTCAATCAAATACCGAGGTAGTTGAGAGAATACGAGCCCAGGAAGTTGTGATTGTCAGCGAATATGGCAACGAGGTTTTGCGGCTGGGATCGACAAAACTAGGTGGTGAGTTCAACGTATACAACAATTTCGGTAATCCCGTTGTATCCATGAGTATCCTTGAAACTGGCAGTGCGTCGCCCACGGCTGCTGATAGTCGGATTACCCAGGTTGCGGTTAAACAGCCTTGGCCTTATGCCTCTGACCAACGGCATTTCGGGGTCTATCTGACGGCCGAAGGAGATTTCGACAATGCATATTATGAGTATGCCATGAAACTTGGCATGCGCTGGAGGCAGCTCACACTGGAGGGTGCGGTGCTGCGCTATGTATATGAAGATATGGCCCAATTAGAATTAGATCCAAGGGTTCGGTGCGGAGAAACCCATCATGAACATGTCCTGGCCTTAACAGCGAGCGGCGGCCGTTCTTTCGTTTCTTTAGGCTCCTATGAGAGGGATGAGCAGCGCAGTGACTACAGTTCGCATGTATCTTTGAACTCAGGCCAAGACCTGGGAGGTTCGTTGCGCTTAGGGAATGACTCTGGTGCTGAGCGAGCTCTTCTGTCCAGAACGACGGAGGGGCACGGTGGACTATGGTTATATGATCGGTATGGTGAAGCCTCAACCGCCTACGAATTTCAACCGTAATCAGCGTCTTCGCGGGAAAGTCTCGAAATCTGCCGCTGGCGCACTCGAACGACCAAGGCGTCAGCCTTCGATCTGAATCACTAGAAGAAAAGGATACAGTGCGCAGATAATAGAAAACAGACCAAGACGGAGGGCGACGGCGGACCATGGTACTATGTCGGTATGGCGAAGCCTTAGACCCAATAAGCGCCCTCTGGCGACGGTTTCGCAATGTGCCGATAGGAGTAACAGAAAAACATAAAAGGAGTGTTTTGATGAGGAAAAGAGATGCACTGGGACAGGACAAGGAAGGAACCATTCTGACGCTGGAGGAAGCTCTGCAGAAACCGTGCAAACACCGGGACATGAAACTGGCTCTAGAGCCCATGAACAACTACAGCACGACTCCCGAGGGAAAACACGGGATGCCCTTGGGATTCTGGGCATCTTGGGACCTAGCCGACCGCCCCAGGCGCATCGCGCTGCTCTTGGATGATTGCGAGGAAGAGTACCGACCGTATGCCGAGGACATTCTGCCGAATCTAATTCGGCTGGTGGACACGTTCCGTTCTGCCGGTTCGACGCAGGACGGTGTTTGTATAGCGTGGAGTTCGTGGACTCGTCGCTTTGACGACGGTATTTCCAATGCCATGGACCGCTGGTACGGACCGAGAGGCCTGCGGCCTGAGAATCCGGAAAATGCGGCGTACATCTTCACCGGCGAACCCGGCATGCAGCCGCTGGAGGAGATCGCCCCCACCGATGAGGAAGTCGCCGACGGCTGGTTTTACCACGGGAAGCATCTGGATATGTTTTGGACCTTTGATGAAAACGGCAACTCGTACCTGGATGAGAAGCTGAAATCCCTCGACATTGATACCATTGTCCTATCGGGGCTGTGGACGGACGAGTGTGTGCTGGCGACAGCGTACGCCGGCAGCTCACGCGGGTATGACGTTGTTTTGGTGAGTGATGCAGTCGCCACGGCTACTGATAATCAAGAAACAGCCCTGACGGTGGCCAACAGCACGGTGGCCAAGGTCCTGTCCACGGACGAGGTGGTAAACTACATGCAGAATGATTTTGTCACTGGCGAACCCGGCGCGGTGAAAGGCAAGCAGCATCCCGACGGACGTAAGGAGGGCTGATCTGCCTGCGAGCATTATCTGTGGGGAATGGAGACGCTTTTCCCGCTGTGGCATCGGTTGATCTTGGGGGCCGGGAGGCCCCTTGGCCGACCATTGTCTGTTCGAGCGGAGTCGTACCTAGTTTTGAGCGAGGATGCTGGTTGGTGTGTTTTTTGCTGTTCGCCGTAGTTTTTTCCTCCGAGCGATTTGGGTTGTTGGGTTATCCTGGATTTGATGTTATTGCCTGTTTTCGATATAGCAGCACCGGATCACCGACTAATATTGTTGTTGTCGGTAAGTTGGTGCTGTTTGGACGTACAAAGAACGAGTAGAAAAAGCGTT
>SLOG01000333.1 GCA_007132635.1 Limnochordia bacterium | reverse complement strand
TCACGCACGCGGCGGGCGATGAGTTGGCTGTATTGGGCGCCAAAATCCAATACAATGACTCGCTCCATGTCCATGACGGTTCCTCCCATCAAGCGTCTTGGTAAGCGTCCGGCTTTAAAATCCCCACATAGGGAAGCGAACGATACTGCTCAGCAAAGTCCAATCCATACCCCACCACAAACTCGTCGGGAATTGAAAAACCTAAGTAGTCCGGTATGATGTCCACCAACCGCCGGTCCGGTTTGTCCAAAAGGGCCGCCACTCCAATGCTGGCCGGATGGCGTGAACGCAGGATATCCACCAAATACTCCAAGGTCAAGCCCGTATCAACGATATCCTCCACGATCAATATGTGCCGATTCTCGATCGACAGATCGAGGTCCTTAAGAATGCGGACAACTCCCGAACTCGTTGTACCCTCTGCATAACTCGAAACCGCCATGAAATCGACATTAACTGGTGTCTTGATCTCTCGCATCAGGTCGGCCAGGAATATGATGGCGCCTTTTAGAATCCCGACCAGCACAAGATCCTTACCCTGGTAGTCCTCGGTAATCGCCGCGCCGAGCTGCTTGACCTTGCGCGCGATTTCTTCTTCGCTCAACAACACCCGCTGGACATCGTCCACTGCATCCACTCCCCGTTCTGTTTCGTACAATAGTGCTGAATTCGTCGAATCCAAAGGGATCCCCTCTTAAATATCTGTTAAGTTACAGCGCATCGTCCCAGCCATAACAAAAAACAGAAGTCCTGCCGAAACAGGACTCCTGCGGGTTACACTTGGATTACATCATGCCGGGCATTCCCATGCCGCCGCCATGTCCGCCAGCTGGTGCCGGTGGCTCGTCTTCAGGCTGGTCAGCAATGAGAACTTCGGTTGTCAGAAGCATGGCTGAGATGGACGCCGCATTCTGCAGTGCACTGCGGGTTACCTTCGCCGGGTCGATGATACCTTTTTCGACCATATTGACATATTCATTGGTGAGTACGTCAAAGCCGATACCAAGTTCAGATACCTTGACCTTCTCAACCACGATAGCGCCTTCGACTCCAGCGTTCTGGGCAATCAAGCGCAGGGGCTCGACTAACGAGCGGCGTACCAAATCGATACCAGTCGCTATATCACCGGAAGCCCCAAGGTTATCAAGGGCTGTTACAGCGTCAGCAAGCATAGTGCCGCCGCCAGCTACGATGCCTTCCTCAACAGCCGCGCGGGTAGCCGAAAGAGCGTCCTCGATGCGGTGCTTCTTCTCTTTTAGCTCAGTCTCGGTGGCCGCCCCAACCTGGATGACTGCAACACCGCCGGACAACTTCGCCAAGCGCTCCTGCAATTTCTCCTTGTCGTAGTCCGAAGTAGTGTCTTCAATCTCGTTGCGGATTTGACCGATGCGGCCCTGAATATCTTCCGACTTGCCTTTACCGTCAACGATGGTTGTTTCTTCTTTCGTCACACGAATCTGACGAGCAGAGCCGAGCATATCAACTGTTGTGTTCTCCAACTTCAAACCGACTTCTTCAGAGATGACCTGACCGCCGGTCACAACTGCGATGTCGCTCAGCATAGCCTTGCGCCGGTCGCCGAAGCCAGGGGCCTTAACAGCTACCACGTTAAGCGTGCCGCGCAGCTTGTTGACGACGAGGGTGGCTAGAGCTTCCCCTTCTACGTCCTCAGCGATGATAAAGAGCGGCTTGCTCAGCTGCATGGTTTTCTCTAGGACAGGCAGCATGTCATTAACAGCGCTGATCTTCTTATCGGTAATCAGAATGTATGGATCCTCCAAAACGGCTTCCATACGCTCACTGTCGGTTACCATGTAAGGCGATACATAGCCTCTGTCAAACTGCATTCCTTCAACAACATCCAATGTGGTACCCAAGGTGTTGGATTCCTCAACGGTAATAACGCCGTCTTTGCCAACCTTCTCCATAGCTTCGGCAATCAGATCGCCGATCTCGGAGTCAGCGGCAGAAATCGACGCAACCTGAGCGATGGCTTCTTTGGTCTCGATAGGTTTCGCCGTCTCACCGATGCGCTTGACAACAAGGCTGGTTGCCTGCTCGATACCCTTCTTCAGATACATAGGGTTAGCGCCAGCTGCCACATTTTTCAGGCCTTCACGGATGATGGCTTGCGCCAATACGGTGGCCGTGGTGGTTCCATCACCGGCTACATCGTTAGTCTTGGTCGCTACTTCTTTGACAAGCTGAGCACCCATATTTTCAAATGGATCTTCCAACTCGATTTCCCGAGCAATGGTTACACCATCGTTTGTGATAGTCGGAGAGCCGTATTTTTTCTCCAATACTACATTGCGGCCTTTTGGGCCCAGGGTGATTTTTACAGCATCTGCTAGGGCGTTGACTCCGCGCTCAAGTTTTTTCCGGGCATCTTCACGGAAGAGTAAATCCTTGGCCATTACTGTCACCTTCCTTTACATTAGTCTAGTTTAGGCTAACACTGCCAGTAAATCACTTTCTTTAAGTACCAGCAGCTCCTCGCCCTGGTATTTGACCTCGGTGCCGGCGTATTTCGCGAAAACAACGATATCACCCTCTTTGACTTCCGGAGCGATGAGATCGCCGTTTTCCGAACGACGGCCCGGTCCTACCGCTAAAATCTTTCCCTGCTGTGGTTTCTCTTTTGCGGTGTCTGGCAGGACGATGCCGCTCGAAGTCATTTCTTCCGCTTCGAGTACCTTCACAACAACACGATCAGCTAATGGTTTGACGTTCACTTATGAGTACCCCCTTCATATCCTGATCTGGTCCCCTTCATCAGGACGACCGTACTAGTTTATTAGCACTCCTTCGTAGTGAGTGCTAAACCCAATTCATATCTTACAAAACCGGCAAGCCTTTTGCAAACACTCTATCCGGCGATCTAAGCCATTCTTCTCCCTTAATCTAGTCCAGGCGAGTCCTTAGTGCTTTTTACTCCGTCAATCATCTCCCAGGCGCAGCGAAGGCTGGGCATTGAGATTCCAGCCAGACCGCCAGCCAGCAAGATACCGGAAGAACCCGGCACTAGCTATCATCGCTGCATTGTCCGTACACAGCACAGGCGGCGGATACAGGACAGTCAGCCCCATGACAGAGGCCTGTCGGGAAAGATGCCGGCGCAGCATGCTGTTAGCAGCGACCCCACCAGAAAGGACAATGCTGCGGACACCATAGGCTCGAGCTGCTGCTAGCAGTTTGCCCGTCAGCACATCCACAATAGACCACTGCAGACTCGCGGCAAAGTCCGCCAATGGCAAGGTCTCGTTCCGCTGCCGGCTCTGATTGATGTAGTTCAGGGCCGCCGTCTTCAGTCCACTGAAGCTAAAATCGAAATTGCCGCTATCAGCCAGGCCCCGCGGAAAATCTATCGCCTGCGGGTCTCCCTGCTGCGCCAGCTTGTCAATCTCCGGGCCGCCCGGATAGGGCAGTCCCAAGACCCGGGCAATCTTGTCAAACGCTTCTCCCGCAGCGTCATCGCGGGTTCGTCCCAGGATCCTGTACTCACCCAACTTGGGAATATACAGAAGATCCGTATGGCCCCCAGATACGGTTAAGCAAATTAAGGGAGGGTTAACCTCTGGATGGGCTAGGAAGTTCGCGTAAATATGCCCCTCGATATGATTGACACCCACCAGCGGCTTGTTCAGGGCAAATGCCATGGCCTTACCCGCTGCCAAGCCAACCAAAAGCCCTCCGACAAGGCCCGGTCCCTGGGTCGCCGCAACGACCTCAATATCTGCCAAATCAACAGCGGCCTCCCGCAGCGCGCGGTCCACTATAGGCAGCACAGCAGCAATGTGGTGGCGAGAGGCGATTTCCGGAACAACACCGCCGAAGCGCTGATGAATATCCACTTGGCTGGCGATGATATTTGATAGAATCTTCCGGCCATCCGCAACGACAGCTGCCGCTGTTTCATCGCAGCTTGTTTCGATTCCGAGAGTCAGTCTCTCCGCCTGCATCCTTCGTCAAATCCCTCCACATGATAAGTGCATCTTCGTTGTTGTCACGATAGTACTGTTTCCGCACCCCACTCACTTCGTAACCCAAGCGCCTATACAGTCTCTGCGCTTCTATATTGGAGACTCGGACCTCTAAGGTCATGCGCGTCACACCTTGGGTCTGCGCCACGGCCGTCACAGCTTGCAGTAGACGAGAACCAATACCGCGGCCACGATAGCGCGGATCGACGGCGATGTTGGTTATGTGACCCTCATCCAGGATGATCCACACACCCACGTAACCAACCACTGTATCGCGAGACTGCGCCACCAAGTAAAAGGCATTATCATTCTCAAAGAGTTCTGACAAAAAAGCGCTGTAAGACCAGGGTGAGGCAAAGGAACGCTGCTCAATGATCTGGATGTCCGGAAGGTGCTCAAATTCCATGGAAACGATAGTGATCACGTCTTCTGTTCCCACTTCAACTCCGCCTCCGATTTCCGCATATAGGTAGGAACCAGCGTCATGGCATCCGTCTGCCGGCCCTCTAGCAGTAGTTTTCGCCCCAAACCGGCAACGCTGGCTGTGTGGAGCACCCGCTGTTCGCGAGACGGCAGCACCATCCACGCATCATTTAGCTGCTGTTCATACACCAGCGCGCCGTCGCCAGCGAATAAGACCGGTTCAGACTGGGAGCAGCACGTCGCGACAACAGCCGCGACTGAGCAATTCACGGCACCGGTTACCGGCTGTAGACGGCGAAAGACCTGCGCGTATACAGTCTGCCGCCGAGCATCAATGAGGGAGCAGACGAGTCCGGAAAACCATTGGAACTGCCACGCTAAGGCTTCCAGAACACTCACTCCGACAACAGGTTTCTTCAGAGCATAGGCAAACCCCTTAGCGGTGGCAGCCCCGATCCGCAGGCCGGTAAACGAACCAGGACCGGTTACCACCGCGATACCATCCACTGTGTCCAAAGACACCCCCGCGTCCTCAAGCACACGCTCGACCGCCGGAAGCAGCCGTTCAGAGTGCGTAGACCGTACGTTCAGCACATATTCACCGACCAGCCCGTCCGGGCCCACCAAGCTGACCCCGCCTACCATAGTTGACGTATCCAAACCTATTACCAACACGGCAGGGCCTCCTTCACAGCCTGCACAACCGCAGCATATCGTTTTCCAAAGGGAACGAATTCCATCACACGTTCGGTG
>SLOG01000296.1 GCA_007132635.1 Limnochordia bacterium | reverse complement strand
CACCAACACTAAGGCGAATAATCGAACCATGACAATCCACGCATCCAGAACGTCCCTCAAGGAATCCCGCTGAAAGGAAGTGATAGACGTGCCGAGAGAACTCCCTTGTGAAACGTCCGTCCGTGAAGCCATGACTGCCTTTTTTGACCAAGACACCCATCGAATCGAGCACACTCTCCAAGTTACGTCCTACGCCAAAGAACTCTTGGAGTCGTTCCCAGGAGCCAACCCCGAGATAGTTGTTTTTGCTGCCCTGCTTCACGATATCGGGATCAAACCGGCTGAAGAAAAGCACGGCACCTCAGCACCTCGCTTCCAAGAGATGGAAGGCCCTCCGGTGGCCAAAGCCATCCTGGCGGAAGCGGCTGCAGGCCACGCTGTAATCTCGGCAGTAGCCGATATCGTCGGTCATCACCACACTCCAGGAGTTGTGGACACCGTAGAGTTCCGTATTGTGTACGATAGCGACTGGTTGGTGAACCTCCCCGATGTCTATGATCTAGCCAGCCAAACCTCCACCGAGTTGACGCGCATTATCGACCAAGTCTTTTTGACCAATCCCGGACGAACGCGTGCCAAGGCGATGTACTTGCCATCAAGGAAGGGAACAAGCTGATGAAACCCCGCTTTGTCTCCCTTCTTGTCGTCATCTTCGTTTTCCTACTCTTTGTCTACCTCAACAATACTTCGCGTTTTTTCGTTCCCCAAACAGAAGGTCCGTTTCTTGTGGCCCACCGTGGCCTAGGACAGACCTTTCCCATGGATGGAATCGCCTGGGACACCAACACCGCCAGTAGGGTTTACCCGCCAGAACACCCCTACCTCGAAAACACACTTCCTTCGATGAAAGCAGCCTTTGCAGCCGGGGCCGATATCGTCGAATTGGATATTCACCCTACAGTCGACGGCCATTTCGCGGTCTTTCACGATTGGATAGTAGACTACCGCACCGATGGTGAGGGCCTGACCCGAGAGCACACGTTAGCGGAACTAAAGAGATTGGACATCGGGTTCGGCTACACGGCCGACGGCGGCGAAACCTATCCTTTCCGGGGCAAAGGCACAGGCCTGCTTCCATCGTTGGACGAAGTGCTTACTCGGTTCCCCGAGGGGCAATTTCTAATCCACATCAAGAGCAATGAAGAAAGTGACGGCGTCCAGCTGGCCGAGTATCTAAAGACATTCCCCGAGCAGCATCGGAACCAGCTTGCCGTCTACGGCGGTAACCGTCCTGTGGCAGCTTTCTCTGCCCATCTGCCCAACGTTCGCACCATGTCCCGGGCCTCTCTTCAACGCTCTCTCCTTGCCTACATGGCCGTCGGCTGGACTGGTTTTGTACCGGCGAGCGCGCGGAACACACAGCTGCATGTCCCACTGCGTTATGCCCGGTTTCTCTGGGGATGGCCGCACAGGCTTGTTGACCGCATGAGCCAAGCTAACACTCGTGTCATTGTTGTTCTTGGCGACGGCACCTGGTCGGAAGGCTTCGACACCCCAAGCGATCTCACTGCGCTTCCCGAGAGTTTCGCCGGCGGGATCTGGACAAACAGAATTGATCGGATCGGTCCGATCGTCTCTTCCGCTAAGTAAGATCCTGCTACCACACAGAGAGGTTGGTTAACATGATGACACGAAGAGAGCGTCTAGAGGCGGTGTTTTCAGGACATAAACCTGACCGGACACCTATTCTTGGCGGGTGGATCGCGGCCCCCGCACACATAGCGGCGTTGGCGGAGGTCACACTGGACCAGTATTGGGAGGAACCGATTGACGCTTCCATCAAAGCTTACCGGTCTCTCGGAAGCGATGGCCTCATCGACATCTTTGTTCCAAGGCATCGCGATGATTTTCGCTGTGTTGACGCGGATTCGTACCAGAAGGCCGATCTCGATATACCTCTTTCCGAGTGCCTGACGATGATAGATGCGATGCCTTCACCCGAGGCCATAGAACAAGCCTTCGCGTTCGAATCGGAATACGAGACCTTCCAGGCGAGCCTCATCACTATGCAGAAACGCTGCGGCGATATGGTTTGGATGCCTGCTCGCTGGGGAGCTGGCGCCAAGATTACCTGGTATTCCCAGTTTGGCTATGAGAACTTCTTCCTGGTCATGGGTCTTTACCCGGAACGTGCGCAGAAACTGATGGAAGTGGGCGGCGCCCAAGGGCGCTGCCAGAGTCGTCTGGTCGCCCGGGCCGTGGAAGAAGGCCTGTATCCCCACGCTGTCCTTTTAGGTGAGGATATCTGCAGCCAGCAGGGTCCTATGATCTCGCCGAAATTCATGGAACAGTATTATGCGCCGAATCTGGCGTACGCGCTGCAACCCCTTCTGGACGCTGGCTGCAAACCCGTCTGGCACTGCGATGGAGACGTGCGCCCGCTCCTGGACTTGTTGTTAGCTAGCGGCGTCGAAGGCCTTCAAGGCTTTCAGCCTGAATGCGGTATGACCCTGGACTTTGTGGTCACAAAACGGACTCGTGATGGGCGGCCGCTGCTCATCTTTGGTCCGCTGGCCGTAACAACGGAACTGCCGGTTCTGAGCGCTGACGAGGTCTATCAGCGCACCCGTCAAGCGATTACGACAGCAGCTGGGAAAGCCGATCTAGTCCTGTTCACAGCTAACACGATTAACCCCGACATACCTTTGGAGAACATCCGAGCGATGCATGCGGCAGCGGGAGCGAATTAGCAGATTGTGGGTTTCGTTAGAAATCAGGGACCTGGTCCCTGATTTCTTTCCGCAGCTTGTCTGCTACTGGTTACAGGCGTAGGAGCTGCCGAAGCCACGGACGTATGGTTCACGGTACAACCTGGAGGAAACATGGGGATGCCTGCGGCCGACACACTGCCGATTCGGCTAGGTCTGACTACCATCGATTTGGCCGATGGGCACCCAAAACCCCACGTCGACTACAGTCTGGAAGTGCGCAACACCGAAGGCTTGGTGATGTATGCTGGCGGGCCTTTCCATGAGCATGAAGGAGCGTTTGAGGTCGTGTTGGGTCCGTGGCCGGCTGGACAATATACGCTGGATGTTACTGCTCAGCCTACTATGGATACACCGGAAGAACTCCACTTCCCATCAATTCAACGAAGCTTCGAGTTTGACGTCATGGAGTTTGTGGTAGACGGTCAAGTCGACTTGCAGATTGAGGTTGCGGAGCACGTGAGGGCGGGTGAGAGTGCTACGTTAACCTTCTCGATCATCGATCGAGATGGGGTGCCTGTTATGCACACAGATAACTTAGTGCTCATCACTAAAGACGACACTGTGTTGTACCAAGCAACAAACACACACATCCACGTGCCTCCATTTGAGCTTACGTATGTGTTCACGGAACCGGGTGGATATACCATTTGGTTCACCAGCGCACCGACACCGATGCGTGCATCTGTCGACTTTCCAATAACTGGTTCGCAATTGGTCTTGGATGTTCAATAACTCTCGGCTTCTGACAGGTCCGGAAGGTCCATGGCTTTCCGGGCCTTTTCCGCGTTCAGCATGTAGCTGAGAAGTCGTTTCTTTAGCACGCCGGTTTTACGGAGTTCACTAAAAACAAGAGAAACCGTCTCGCGGCTTGCCCCCACCATGGTAGCTACGTCGGCGTGGGTTAACCGCATATTTACCCGTCGCCAATCGCCTTTCTGCACTGGTGCACGGTCGCTTAGACGAAGAAGCAGGTACAGGACGCGACTCTTGACATCGGCCAGGGCAATCTGCTGACTCAAGTCGCACGTGTATCTGAGCCTTTCCGAAAGCAGAGATAAAAGCTTCATGGCTAACTCCGGACGCTGCGCTAGAAACACTTCGAACTGCTCTTTCGCCATAACACAGAGATAGGTATCAAGCATGGCTTCCACGTAGGTGTCGTCATCCGTCAGGGAAAACGATTCCGTCTGACCAAAAACATTACCGTCTGTCAGAATATCAATCGTAAATTGTCGACCCTGTTCGTTCGCTCGATAAAGGCGTACTTGGCCCTTTTTCAAGAGAAACAAGGCGCGTGTCTGCTGTAGAGGCGAGAGGATTAGAGTGCCTCTCTTGACGGGTCTCATGACACTCATATGATCGATGACCTTGATATCGCTCATCGGAAGCTCGTCAAAGAGTCGTATTTGTGACAGCAAGAATTCCTTGTTCTCCAGATTCTCCACTCTACCACCTCCTCTCGTGATCTACTCATCGCCAGCGGACCGACAGGTCTGTGATCTCGCCCGGTCTTTGTTGCGTTTGGAGCAGCGTCAGGGCAGATCTCAAAACGTCCAACTGATGCTCTGAGTCATTGGGACGGCCCACTGGGCTGCCAAACGGGAAAGCGACATGAGCTGTTCGAGGCAATTTGATCTTTTCTGCCACGACACGAATGAGATTGAGAGTAACGGTCGGTATGCCTGCGTTTTCGATGCTGCGAGCGATCAGTCCGCCGGACTGCTGGCAGATTGGTCAGACCGGCACCAATAGCGCACCGGAGACATCTTGATCTGCGAGACGCTGAGCTATCTCGTCTCCTGATTGGTATAGTGACGCCGGTCGCGGGATATAGCCGGAAATGCTGTAGTTCTCTTCCGCTACTCGCCCGATGAATCCTTCTGCGACGAGGGACCTCAGTCTCTCGATAGGGAATACGACATTCATGTCTTGCTCCGCATACCGTTTATCGAAGTGTTCGTGCGCGATGCGGAGTCTTCCCAACGGAGTCTCCGCGGGGATCGTTCGATATGATTCGTCCACATCGCTGCGAGACTGGATTAAAAATGGAGTGTCGCTGTCTACGAACACACCCCCAGTGCTTATGCAGGTTATGGTGGCGGTGGACAAACAGTCTAGGGGGTTTGCCCACGGTGTGTGAGCATTCACTACCCACGGAAATGTTTCAACAAATTCGGAGAAACTACCCATTGGAACGACTTCCTTTCAGCTTGTTCAATTCAGAATTCCGGAGTCTTAAAAAGAACTTCACTAAGTAAGTCACAAATTCCTGCCGGAAACCGCTTGAGTTTTCCTGGAGGAGTAAGCAGGGGCCAGGTCCGCTGACAAATAATGGCAGTGGACCTGGCCCGCGAGACCAGGTCATTCGTTGATGCTCCCCATCGTCTCCACCCACGCCACTATGTTTTCCGGCGGCACGTCCTCCTGGATATTGTGCCCTGGTGCCATGACATAGCCGCCGT
>SLOG01000344.1 GCA_007132635.1 Limnochordia bacterium | reverse complement strand
TTCGCCTGCGGCCAGGCGTATGTCGCCCTCAGCAGGTGCCGGAAGCTCGAAGGGCTGCGCCTGAAGAATCCCCTCCGCGACACCGACATCATCTGCGACCCCGCCATCCAAAGGTTCTACCGGGCTCTCGCCGAAATGAGCGGGTGAGTCGCGCCTTTCCTATCGCAGCCGTCTTAAGTTGTTCCCCCCCCGCAGGCCTGCGCTTGGCCATAATCGGAATATTGCGGGCAAGAGGCAGTATTGAACACAGACAGGAGACTATTTCCATGAAGAGCAAAGCGAGCGACAGAGATGGGCTGATCGAAAAAGCGGGAAACCGGCGAGTGCTATATTTGTGGGGGATTGGCGCAAAATTAAAGCTATCCCCCACCGACACGCTGTTTCTTTCCCAGCTGATCTACTGGTGGGATAAAAGGCAGGACTGGATATACAAATCTTTCCCCGAATGGGAAAGGGAGACTGGATTGACCAGAAGGAATGTGGAAGTGGCTCGAAAAAAGCTTGCGGAATTGGGGATCCTGGAATGCCGAAAGCAGCAAGGCTGGAACACCTTTGAATATCTCCTTGACATAAATAGACTTGCCGAGTTGCTAGACGAAAAAGCCGAAGCGTATGCCACCCCCTGCAATATGTCACAGGGGGTCTGTCATATATCGCAGGGGGAGTGCAATATGTCGCAGGTCATACCAGATACTGACACACAAAATAAAACAGAAAACTTCAAGGCTATTATAGGTGACCCCCACTCGCAATGCTTCGGGGGTTCACAAAGTAATTACATTAATGGCGTAAACTGCGAGAATATATCCGAAACGGGAAACATAATGTACGAACCACCGGAAAATGCACCACAGGAATGGGAGGACGAAAGATGGCAACTGGCAAAAACCATTATCCGGGTCTTTAATGGCAATCATAGAATTGCGCTGACCGAAGGGCTGAAGCCGGTGGACAGGGAAACCGGCAAATACCCCGATTTCAACCTGCTGGATCAAAGAAGCGTTCCGCTTTGCCAATGGCTCAACGACTATTGCGAAGTGAACAGCCACAGTATAGACCCAACTATATTTGCCGGAATATTTTCTCTGGAGGAATACTGGGAGCGCAAGCGCTATACCCCGGACGAAGTGCGGCTGATGGTTCTGCAGGCGCCGAGCCCAGAGGAGGCAAAGACGGTTGCAGACTATTACAATTACTGGAAGCCGAACAACAAGGACACTGTCGACACCCGCAGGAAATCCCTCAAGGCCATGCTCTGGAACTGGCCGGAGGAGGTTGACAAGGCCATGGAATACAGGCGTGACGAAAACTACGAGAGGGACTCGGTCAAGACATCCTCAATCTACAAAAAGATGCATCGAGAAAAGCGGAAGCAAGAGAAAAAGGCCGGTGAGAGAAGAGAGTTGGCCAGGCAGCGACGAGAAAAGTGGGGAAGATAGAGTGGGCAGGCTGGCTGACAAACGATAGACTTTGCCGCAGGTTTTCCGCAAAGACCCGGCCCCATGAAAACTGACGAACGGCAAATCGCCCGCAGGAGGCGCAGCAAGGCACCTTCGCGGGAGGGGGACTTGCCGCAGGCATGCCGGCCGGTCAGATCGGCCCCGTGTGGCTTCCGTGAGGCAATAGCCGATACCTTCCGGGTGGCCCGCCAGGCATTGCCTTCAGGCCGCACCCCCTGCCGCCGAAAAATGCACACTGTGCATTCCGCCCCCGGACAGCCGCACGGGACTTCCTTCCGGCCATCTGCGTCTGGAGCACTGCGCGGCGGTCCCTCCGGCCGCACGGGAGGTTCGAGCGGAGACACGACGGGAGGACATCGGCATGGCCGCCTGCATGGCGCACATCCCTGCGGAGACCGTGGCGGAGATTCGAGACGGGCATCGGCGAGATGTTCCGGAAGGAGACCCGCAGGGCATCCCCACAATAGCCCAAATTTGCCCGGAAACAGCCCTTGCGTCGTCTTTGGCGGCAAATGCGGGTATCGGGTATGGGTCTGCATGCAAACGCCGTTAGGAGTGAACTGTGGAGGTGTCTGTAGGATTGGCGAGAAGGTCTCCATTTTGTTTCCCGCGGTATGTCCGGCTTGTCGGGGCTCTCCGCGGAACTCTCTGGGAGTCGTTCGCCGTGTCGTTCCTGTCGGCTTTCAGGGCGTTGTCGAGGGGTTTCGGAGAGGCGGCCTGCAAAACGCTTCCCGACGGGAGGCGCCACATGGCTCCGGACTGTGCCCAAAAGGCGGTGGCTTCTGGCGAACCATGCGGCCATAAACAGGACGACCGACTGTAGGACCCTGCGTGCGGACGGCGGAACGAACTGGGTCTGCAGACGGGGAAAGTGCCTCCGGGAGGTCTCGAAATGATCATGGTTGCAAGAAGCGAAGCGTTGAAGGAAGCCCCGGCTTTGGGGGGCTTCCCTTTATATCTTTCTCTATATGGTATTTCTCTATATATAACAACCGCAGGATTTGCACATTCCAACCGCAGGATTTGCACATTCCAACCGCAGGATTTGCACATACCCCCCGCCCCTGAAAGGAGCCGAAAATGACGGCCAAAATATCGATAGCCACAGCGGGTGCCCTTGCCCCTGCAAACCAACCTCCGCCAATCGGAGCGGCGGGTAGCCTTGCCGACCGGCGACTGCTCCGTGGAGGGCATGGGGAACCTACTGGCGCTGGAGCGAAAGAGTCTGCCGGATATGGTGGCGTGCGCGGTCAGCTGCCGGCAGCGATTTATTGCCGCCTGCGCTCGACTTTCGGGTTTTAGACGGAAGGCTATCCTGATTGAAGCGACCTTGTGCCTGCAGGTCTATTTTGTCTGACAGCATTCGCTTCGGCGCGGGCCCGGTCTTAACAAGTCCATGTGCCTGCAAGTCCCGGACAAAACTCCCGGCAATCCCGGAAATGGGAACTTGCCCAAGATCATCCTCGTCGGGGGCATGCAACGGATAGCGTTTGGCCAGCCCCTCCTGCAGGGTCGCAACCCCACCGCCTGAATTATGGCGATGAAATTCGATCAGCATTAATTCGAGATCGAGATAAATGGTGTTTTCATTGTCACTCCGCACATGCGCTGCCGTCACCTGCAACAAGGCATCCCTGGGAGTCGTGCTCAGACGCCGCACAGCCGCCTCTTCCGGGCTTTCCGATTTGTCGCCGATAATATGCTTTATAGTATCAACCCCGGCCTCCTCAAGCTCGGCATGCAATGCCCTGGCGCAGACTTTCACCGCTGCGAGGAAAACTTTTTCTTTGGTCGGACTTTCGAGAGAGCTCGACACCATGCCTGCACCCGTGAGGATCAAAACCGACGACACGGGTTGCTTCGGACTCTCGGCCCCGGCCTCCCCAGCCGCGCTGTTCGCAAACAAGCCTGCAGCCAGCATCAGCGACAGGAATAGGGCACCATGTCCTGAATAGCGCTTTGGGAACTCAGAATTCTGCTTCATTTTCATATTCTCCCAGATCGTTCCTCTTCCGCCGCAGAAGTTCACCGCCGTCACTTCCTCCGGAAACATACCGCCAAACGCCGCCCTTTAAAGTGATGCGCTGATTTATGGATTTCAAGCCAAACACGTCCTGCCCCCGCTCCCCCTATCCCGGCTCCCTGCCTGAAATTCCGGTCTGATTTATCCCCCCATGCCGCCGTTCCCACCTGATCTCTCCCCTGCGTGAAGGGTTGGTGAACAGTTGTGGAAAAATTTAAGTAGCTTGTTTGCAGGATGTTAGGCATTCCCGTGTATAGATGTAGGGTTTTCCCCAAACTCTTTTTCCCTAATGCAGCACTCTCCGATCTCACCCTGTCTCTTTCCTCTTTTTTCCTAAGGGACTTTCCAAGGATAACTATTCAACCCTACATTAAGGCAATCTTAAAGTTGGCAAACCCCTTTTATTGAAAGGCTTATAACGGTGAATGGTTTTCCCGAACCCTTCACAAACCCTTCACGGAAGGCTTCAGGCCTGCCGTTTCCCCCCCGTCCCCTTAATTTCCCGCCTGTTTCCTGGCATAATACCCTGCGCGGGCCCGCTTAACCCATCGGCGGGCCTTTGTCATGCCCGGCCGCCGCCACCGTCGCGCGGCCCCCGACTCAAAACCGGTGGTCGCCGCGGCAGCGCGGGCCTGTTGGCCGACCGCCGTCCGGAGACCGCCATCCACCAACGGAGGTTGCAGCCATGAGCCCGCAAGCAGGCAGAACCCTTGTCAGCCGGATACTCCCCCTGATCACCGCCGCCGTCGCCCGGGGCGCCGTCCGCCCCGTCGGCTCCGAAGACACCGAGGAACTGGTCCAGGACGCCCTCGCCCTCGCCGCCCGCTTCATCGAGAGCGCCGAACAGAACAACCGGCCCGTCATCCCCTCATCCTTCGCCTACTACGCCATCCAGAGGCTCAAGTCCGGCCGCAGGTCCGCCAACCATCCCGGCGCCGACGCCATGTCCCCCCAGGCGCAAATCCAGAGCGGCGTGGGACTGGACTCGATGGACGCGCAGCCGGACGGCGACCACGGTGAAAATCCCGGACTCTCCCTCCACGAACTGCTCGACGCACCCGGCGAAGACCCCGCCGCCATCGCCTGCCGGCAGACGGACTGGACCGAACTGCTCGAAGGGATGAGCCGCAAGCGGCGCAGTCTGGTCCGCGACATCGCCGAAGGCTTCAGCGGAAGGGAGATTGCGAACAGGCTTCGCGTCTCGCCCCCCCGAATCGTCCAGCTCAAGCGGGAGATCGCCGCCGACATCGAAGACGACTGGGGAGAGGGCGTTCTGGACGAGGCAGGCAGGAAACCGCAGTGGATGAACGGGATCACAGCCCGCAGAGAGCGGACGGCCTACCGGTACGCAATGATGACGCTCTGAAGCCTGCACGCCGGACCATTTCCCCCAAGCACCGTTCCCTCGGAAGCTCACCTGCCACATCCCCGCAAGCCCGTTACCCCGGCCCCCTCGAACCCTCCCGCACAACCTTTCCCCTCCTGACCCTCCCCCGCCACCCGGTTCGGCCTTCGCGGCCGGGCCGGGCGCGGGAATCCTTTTTTCAGGGGTCGGCAGAAGCGGGTGAGCAGGCTCGTTTTTGAAAGCACTTGCATTATCAAGCAAGTGGAGTCATAGTGGCAATAATTGGTGGGAGAAGATGCTGGTTTGTTTATTTTCTTGAACTCAAACGGAGAAAAAGTTGACTTAAAACAGTCTCAGGGGTGT
>SLOG01000444.1 GCA_007132635.1 Limnochordia bacterium | reverse complement strand
GATGGACGCGAGTTCTCGGCCGAGATGCTCCGCAGCGTCACATTCGACTCGCGGCCGTGTCCCAGCGATCTCGTGACATGGCAGTGGATGACAGCTCCGCGCAGTTGGGCCGCACAGAAACCGATGGTCCAGGTGCACGAGGTGCTGGAGTTTGATGATATCGAAATGCAGGTGTTTGCCGCCCCGTGCGTCGATCGGCGGCAGCAAGCCTCGATGCGTGCTCGTTTGGAGGAGGGGAATGCGGCCGGCGATGAGGTGGTTCTTATCGCGGGAACCTTCTGCGAAGCGGCGCGGGTAGTTGAATCATGGGAGAATTTCCGAGTCATCACGGCGGAAAACTGCCACAACCATTTGGTTCCAGAGAGCCTTGATCAGTTTATTACCCAAAGAGGCGGCTATATAGTCGGTTCGGGTTGGCTGCAGAATTGGGGGAAAAACCTGCAGGATCTCGGATTCGACATGGAAACTGCTCGGGATTTCTATCGGGACTCCTGCCAGGAACTGGTATTTTTTGACACCGGTGTGGTCGCCGATGCCGAAGCACTCCTCGCTGAGCTGAGCCGTTATGTGGAGCGCCCGTATACGGTCATCCCTTGGGAATTGACCGGGCTGCTGTACCTGCTCAAAAGTGTGGCTTACGAGTGGCGGATTCGGCAGGCGGAGGCGACTCACCAGGCGGAGCTTTACGAGGCGCAGATGCAGTGTGCGGAATACGCGTCCATTATGGATTTCATGGGGCGCATTGCCGCTAACGTCACGCGGCGAGATACGATCGACCGCATTAAAGAGCTGTTCCAAATGGTGTTGGGTGCCCATGATTTCACCTACTGGAGTGCAGATGCTGTCTATGAGGACATGCCGGATGACGTTGAGGCGTTGCTGCGGGACTCGCAGACGACGCATGCTCTCCGGCAGGAGGACAATCGGTTCTACCTGAAGGTGAACCACCAGGACACGGTCTTTGGCGTCATTGAAGTGGGGGACTTTCTCTTCCCGCAGTATATTGAACGGTACTTGAATTTCGCTCTGAGTATCGCTCCCGTCTGCGGCTTGACCTTGGCCAACATTGCCCACTACGATACCCTGCGGCGTACTCAGGAAGAGCTTCGTTATCTTAGCTATCACGATGCGCTGACCGATCTGTTCAACCGCGCCTATTTATTGGAGGTTGTGTCGCAGGGTCGCCGCTTGACGCATCCTTGCGTATTTTCCTTCGACCTAAACGGCCTGAAGCAGGTGAACGATACCTACGGTCATGCAGAGGGAGATCAGCTGATCCAGTCGGCGGGACGACTTTTGCGCAGTCGCTTTCGGGAAACCGACGTGGTGGCCCGCATTGGCGGGGATGAGTTTGTCGCGATTGTCGAAGACTGCGGGCCTGCTTTGGCGAAACGGCGGTTGCAGGAGATCCAGGCGGCGGTGGAGACGTTTAATCAGAAGGAAGCTCCCACTCACCGTCAGCTGGGTATAGCCGTTGGCTATGCGAGCTCGGCGGGCAGAGATATGTCCCTCGAGGATCTAATGCGAGAGGCGGATGCGGCTATGTATGCCGATAAGGCTCGGCAGCGGCATTAGCGGGACGAAGAGAAGAAGGCGGCGGGCTGCCCGGCAAGGGGGAAGCCGCCGCTAGAAGGCAGTTGATTTTCTCGATTTTGACGAGGGCTAGTTCACGCCGTTTACCTAAAATGCCAGGTAAACGGCGTGGCGTGATGCCCTCGTCCGTAGTTAAACGGAGAAAATCAACTGCCTTCCTAGGTGCATGTCGGCTTAGGGCCTCATAGCGATGAGAGAGCGAACGTTCTCGAACATGTCCCACAGGGTGAAGGCCATGGCGCCGAGGAAGACGCCTCGCAGGGCGGTAGGTACGATGCCCCCGGCATCTGCGAGGGATTTGGCCTGTTCAGGGCCGCCTAGGGCGAGAAACTGTTCACTGATGATGAGCTCGCTGCGGAACAGCACAATCAGGAGGATAATGCTGGCCACATCGATGGCGATCGCTTGCCAGCGGTAGACTCGGTTCCAGCGGCCTTTAATAAGCAGGGCTGTCTCGTGGACTAAACCGGCGGCCCAAATTAGGTTCCACCAGGGGAGTAGACGACTGACAGCTTCACTGTTGACGAAGATAAGGTTGGGATCGGGAGCCGCAGTGCCGTAGATTCCTAGGCGGAAGGCCAAGAGGTTAGCTCCGACCAGAGCTGCCACTGAAATGGCTATGCCGAAGAGGGATTCGGCCCGCGGGATTCGTTCTTCGCCGTGCAGATCCGGAAGCTCTCGGGGATCCCAGGGTTTGCTGTCCCCCTCGGCCGGTTTTTCTTGCCTCGAAAAGTGCTGAATCGCGCCGAAGATGATGGTCGTCCATCCGACGATGCCCGCGACCGTCGACAGCGCTCTCCCCATGGCAGCACCCACTGCCGCCATGGCCGCCAGGTCGCCGCGGCTGATCTGGATTACAAAGGCGACCGTCTGGCCGATAAGCGCCATGATTATTAAAATCCCAGTTATCTGCAGGTACGACTCATAAAGCGGCGGGCCGATTATGTAACGGGGCCGCGGTGCGTAGCGATCCGCAGTTTCTTGGGGCGAACCGAATTCCTGCAGAACGGCCAACACGGTGTCGTCGTCGTGGGGTCCTGGGCTGCCGGTTCGGTCTTCGAGTGTGTCCAGCAGGAGGGAGCGGAGTTCGCTTTCGATGTCCTGGCGATCGTTACTGGGCAGATGCTCGCCAACCGCCTGAATGTATCGTTCGATCCAATTCACTTTCACTGGTCAACATCCTTTCCAGAATCACTTGAGTTTAGCAACCGTTGCATCACGGCGGTGGTGTCGCGCCAGACTTCGCTCATTGTGTGCAGCGCTTGACAGCCCTGGTCGTTGAGCACGTAGTAGCGACGGGGCCGGTTTCCTTCGACGGACCAGTCGCTGTCCAGCAGCCCCTGTTTTTCCAGCCGGCGCAGCAGCGGGTACAGGGTGTTTTGGTCGATGTCCATACCCTGGTCGCTCAAGCGCTGCAGCAGCGAGTAGCCGTACTGCGGGGTGTGGAGCTGGCTGAGCACACTGAGGGTTAGGACCCCGCGCCGCATTTCCAGTTCCATGTTGCGGAGAGTCTGGTCGTCCATGGCGGTTCCTCCCTTCGGCTTCAATTTGCATTATCATTATACTGTGTGTCGCACAATGATGTCAAGTAGAAGATGGTAGTGTATGTATAATGTTGGGCAAAAAGAAACCGCCGGGGCGGTGCCCGGCGGTCGGCTGCTGCAGCGAGATGGCGGCCCTTAGGGGCCTGTGACCCAATGGCCTCCGGTCAGCGTGCCGTGGTTGCCGTGAGGGGAGTGATCGCGCACGGTGCTGCCGGTACCTTCGTCAAACAGCCACCAGCCGAGGAGGCCCCGTTCCTGGCCGGTGAGGAGTTTGTGCATGCCTTGGCGGATCTCGGCTTCGCTGCGAACGGCACTCCACACGCGCACGTCGCTCATAGCTCCGTTCAGACGGAGCGACTCTCGGGTATCCGAACCGATGAAGAGTTCTGGGGAGGGTATGACGTCGTCTCGATCGAAATTCACAGGCGAACCGAAGAGTTCTCCGTTGATATAAAGGCGGATCTGCTGTCTCACCGGGTCTCGCACGAACGCGATGTGTTCCCAGCTGCCGGTGCGCAGGTCGCTGTCGGACCAAGCGATGCTGGTACCGTTCCACCAGACGCGGGCCCGTCCGTGGTGATGTAGTTCCCAGTTGAGGCTGGGCCTTTGGCCGTAGTTGCCCATAAGAATGCCTACCCGGCTGGTGCCGAAGTCGGCTGGTATGCGGACCCAAGCTTCAACGGTGTTGGGAACGCCGGCGAATGTCTTTTCCAAGGTCACATTGCCAGTGCCGCCGAATTCGACCCCGAAGCGCTCGGTGGTTGGGTGCATGGGGCGGGTCGGCGGAGGTGGTTCGTCGGCGAAGCTGGTCTGTGCTCTTTGGAGAAGCGATAGAATGGCGCGCAGATCAGCTAGAAAGTCGGGGTGGGCGGCTCTGTTCTGTTCGCCCCGGTCGATAGCGGTGCCGAGGCGGTCGACGGCGGTAGCCAGCAGCTCGAGGCTGTCGGCGTCCGTTCCTTCCCAGGCTTCGTAGGCTCCGGCCGGGAGGGCTAGAGCAAGAGACAGCAGGAGAGACAAGACGAGAAGCAGAGCGGGGCGGAGTCGGGTGTATGGCATGGTGGATCCTCCTCCTTCGTGGTGAGAGTTTTTACGTTCGATTACTAAATCTACTTTCAATACTTTCAATTACTTGTTATCTGTTCTGCAAATTGTGGAGGAATACCTGCGAGTGTTGGGGGAAATCGGTAAAACCGGAACCAGGTACGCGGGGTGTGTCGGGAGGTGACGGTGATGGAGCACTGTATGGAGCAGCGCATACGATTAGGCGTGCCGGGAGATCTGGAAACGCTGTTTGGGATCGAACGTGACAATATGCGCGCTCTAGTAAACAAGCACATGCCTGGGCGGTGGTCGGACTGGCTTTGTAGAGTACAGATTGCGGAGCGTTTGGATCAGAATCGGGTGTGGGTGTTGGAGGGGAAGCAAGGCACTATCGGATACTACTATATCGGAGTGCGTCCAGGAGAACCTGCGTGCGTCTACCTGGACTCGATTCAGGTAGTGACGGGTCAGCAGGGGCGTGGAAAGGGGACTCGCCTCATGGCACACTTTCTGGACGAGGCCAAACGCAGCGGTTTCTCTGAAGCTGTCTTGGAAGTATTCCCAGAAAATCCTGCGATCCGGCTGTATGACCGATTTGGCTTTCGTGTTGTGGAGAAAACGGGGCGAGCAATTACGATGAGGAAAGAACTAGGAAGGCGTTGATTTTCTCCGTTTTACTACCGACGAGGGACCAGGTCTGCACGGAAATATTTTCCCTCGGACCTGGTCCCTCTTTGTCTCAACATTAACCGATCAACTCCGGAAGCTCATCCAGTCCATAGTCCATGAGGTCGTACTCGGACGGATCGGGCTGGCCGAAGGCCGGAGCACTGCGCCACATACCGGGCCAAGCACTACTGCGGATCTTGTCTCGGATGTGGTGCGGCCCTAGGAGGTTCTTCAAACTGCCGCAGACACGCACGAGTATCTCGTTCTGCCCTTTGTGGAGATAGTCGGCTATCGGCAGAGGTCTGTCGCCGTCGGCTCCATAGAGCCCGGCATTCTGTCCGTTGACTCGTACAGATACG
>SLOG01000122.1 GCA_007132635.1 Limnochordia bacterium | reverse complement strand
GTTGGCGGCCTCGGGTTCACTGTGCTTCTGGAGCTATGGCATATACGGGAGACCAAACGGCTGTCGCTCCAGGCTAAGATTGTGTTAGTGACGTCGGCAGCACTTATCGCTTTCGGCGGGGCATCACTTCTGGTTCTGGAGTACGGCAACCCGGAGACTATTGGCGATTTGAGCCTTGTCCACAAGACGGCTGGAGCGCTGTTTACGGCGATGACAGCGAGGACGGCGGGCTTCAACGTCGTGCCAACGGGTTCTCTAACCGAGGCCTCTTTGTTTCTATTGATACTGCTCATGTTTGTTGGCGCCTCTCCAGGCTCAACGGGCGGAGGGATCAAAACGACAACGTTTGCTGTTCTGCTGCTCGGCTGTTGGCGTACAATTCGGGGACGAAAAGAGGTTGAGGTTGCGGATCGGCGCATACCGACCGAGCAGATGGCTAAGGCTCACACCATCATTTTGCTGGCCTTGTTGTGGGTGGCTGGAGTAACTCTTGTTCTTTTGTATACGGAAGGACTTCCCTTTCTAGACACCTCATTTGAGGTCATGTCTGCTTTCGGTACTGTGGGCCTTTCTACGGGCGTCACCCAAGAGCTTTCTTCGTTTGGTCGTTTGGTTCTGGCTCTTAGTATGTTTTTGGGGCGCTTGGGTCCCATGACGCTGGCCCTGGCTTTGGGTCAACGACGAGTGCGTCCGCCTCGGATACGCCATCCGAAGGAACGCATTGCTTTGGGGTAGGTCTTGGGCCCGGTCAGACCTAACGAGAGGGTGATATCGATGCGGAAACGGATTGGTCAAAACGAGAGACTATACGCTGTGTTAGGGTTAGGGCGCTTTGGTGCCAGTCTGGCGCGCACGCTTTACTCGATGGGGCATGAAATCCTGGCCCTCGATAACAACGAGGATCGAGTCCAGTTGTTGGCTCAAGACGTGACGCACGCCGTGGAGGTCGATATCACTGATGAAAGCGCTCTGCGTGCCCTGGGCCTCCGCAACGTAGACGTTGCCATTGTTAGTGTGGGTGAGATTCAGCCTAGTATTCTCGCCACGCTCATAGTGAAGGATCTGGGTGTCCCTTGTGTTTGGGCTAAGGCTGTGTCGGATGTCCATGGAAAGGTCTTAGAAAAGCTGGGCGTGGATCGGGTTGTGTATCCAGAACGGGATATGGGAATCCGCGTCGCCCATAGTCTGGTATCGGGGAACATGATCGATTACATTGAGCTGGCACCCGGGTTTTCTATTGTAGAGGTCGTGGCGAAGCAGGATTTCGTGGGTCGTTCGCTAAAGCAAATCGATCTGCGCGCCAAATACGGGATCGATATTATCGCCATCCGAAGCGGTTCGGACATAAAAGTCGTGCCCGGCGCCGATTACATAATAATGCCTGAGGATATCTTGGTGGCTATGGGGCCTGACACGAAACTTGAGAAGTTGAACGAATAGGGTGGACATTATCCGGAGCGGGAAAAACAGGCGCGTGCGCAGACTTAAGAAGCTTCGAAGCCGCAAGGGTAGGGAAAGCGAAGGCCTTTTTGTTCTTGAGGGCATTCGTCTCATCGCAGACACACCCAGCGAATGCTTGGAAGAGGTATATGTGTCCGAAGCTGCCGAATCCGATTCTCTGCGTTCTCTGGTAGCCGGGTTGCTGCGAGAAGGAATCCCAGTGTTCTGGCTGTCCTCATCTCTGTTTGATGAGCTGGCCGAAACGGTTCACTCGCAGGGAGTATTGGCTGTGGCGCGCGTGCCAACTGTTTCGGGACATTCGTTCTGGGAGGACACACACAGCATAGTGGTGTGTGATGCAATTCAAGATCCCGGGAATCTTGGCACCTTGTTCCGCACGGCTGCAGGTGCGGGATACGATGGGATCGTCCTCACCGATGGGACCGTCGATCCGTATAATCCAAAATCGGTACGGGCGTCCATGGGCAGTCTGTTCCGAATTCGCCATTGCACGGTATCGGCAGAGACGATAGGGTTGGAGCTCAAGCAGCGTGGTTTTCGCATCATCATAGGCGACGTTCATGCGTCAAAGTCGGTTTATGAGGCGGATATGAGCGGGGATTTGGCTGTTGTATTAGGAAATGAAGGTGCTGGGCCCCGGGCATGCCTCATACAGAATGCCTCCGAGGTTGTGTCCATTCCCCTGGCAGGAGGATTGGAGTCACTCAACGTGACGGTTGCGGCGGGGATACTCCTTTTCGAACGGGTTAGGCAGATCCGACAGGCCGAGTGGTAGTTCTTGGTCTGGTTGTCACCCTCTTTTGCCTATGGTATAATCAGGACAACACGCAGCGAAGGGCGGGCATTCGCATGAGTATGACACCGGAGGTAGTTTGGCGGATTTTCGTTACGACGGGTTCGGTAGCGGCTTATCTTCTATATCGGCAGCTAGTCGCGCTGGCCAGTTCGACTCTCCAGTGAGAGTCGAACTCTGACAAGTAGGTCACATAATGCTGGGAAAGAGACAAGTACACTAGGCGGAATCCACAGGGAGAACAAGCCGTAGATTGAGAGCTTGTTTGGGGGAAACCGGTAGAAATTCGCTCTTGAGCAGCCGGTTGAACAGCCGTGAGATATGGTGCATATCTTGCGGAGTAGACCGTGCCGGTTTCCTCCGTTATCGGGTTAGAGTGGGCTGTAACACAGCCAATCAGGGTGGTACCGCGTGAGCATCTGGCGTCCCTAAAGGACGCAGGTGCTTTTTTTGTCGAATTCTTGAGGAGGTGTTGGAAGTGAAGGATGCCATAGCGGAAATCCGTTCGCGGGCAGTGGCGGATATCGCCGGTGCGGGAGATGCCCAGGAACTCAACACGATTCGCGTTCGGTTTCTAGGTAAGAAGGGTGAACTAACATCGCTGTTACGGGGCATGGGTAAGTTGCCGGCAGAGGAGAGACCCAAGGTAGGGAAAATGGTTAACGAGGTGCGGGATGCTTTAGAGAATGCACTTGAGGACAGAGAATCCGAGCTTCAGTCCCAAAAGCAGGAGGAGCAGCTTAAGCAAGAAGCGCTCGATATTTCTCTGCCGGGTCGTCCGTACCAACGTGGGCGCGTCCATCCTGTTATGCAAGCCCTAGAGGATATCAAGATGATTTTTGTGAGTATGGGCTATCAGATTGTGGAAGGCCCTGAGGTTGAACTTGACTACTATAATTTCGAAGCGCTTAATGTACCGCCGGATCATCCGGCTCGCGACATGCAGGACACCTTTTACCTGTCCGACAGTCTTCTCTTGCGGAGCCAGACGTCGCCTGTGCAGGTGCGTACGATGGAGCAGCAGGACCCTCCGGTCCGTATCATCGCACCAGGGAAGGTATACCGTTCGGATGCCGATGTGACTCACTCGCCCATGTTCCACCAAGTTGAAGGTCTCTTGGTGGATAAGGGGATAACACTGGCTCATCTCAAGGGAACTCTGCAGGTATTCGCTGAACGCATGTTTGGCCCGGAGACCAAAACTCGCTTTCGACCCAGTTACTTCCCGTTTACCGAGCCGAGTGCTGAAGTCGATGTGTCGTGTACGATGTGCCATGGCTCTGGGTGTCGTGTGTGCTCCAACACTGGGTGGCTGGAATTGTTGGGGTCAGGCATGGTTGATGCTCGAGTCTTGGCGAAAGTTGGGTATGCGCCAGAGACGTATTCCGGATTTGCCTTTGGCATGGGGATCGAACGAGCTGCTATGCTGAAGTACGGGATAAACGACATTCGGCTTTTCTATGACAATGACATCCGTTTTTTGGAGCAGTTTTGATGCCGTTGACGCTGGTTGAACTCATAGGGTGATTGGGGAGGTTTTTCGATGCTTGTATCGTTCAAGTGGCTGCAGGATTATGTAGATATTCCTTGGACCGCTCAGGAGCTGGCGGAACGTTTGACGATGGCAGGGCTGGAGGTCGAAACCGTGGACTCTCTCGATCCTGGTTTATCGCAGGTATATACGGCTGAGATTGCAGCCGTTGAGCCTCACTTAGATGCTGATGAACTGAACGTCGTTACGGTATCATTGGGGGATAGAGTGGAGACAATAGTGTGTGGTGCGCCCAATGTTCGAGTAGGAATGAAGGCGCCCTTGGCTCTGGTTGGGGCGAAACTCCCTGGCGGGGTCGTGGAACGCCGGTCTATTCGAGGTACAGTATCGGGCGGGATGCTTTGCTCTGAAAAGGAGTTGGGTCTAGGAGAGGATGCTTCTGGTATTATGGAGCTTCCTAACGACGTAGGTGTTGGGATGCCGTTGGTCGACGCACTTGGCTTAGATGACCAGGTATTGGACGTGGCCATCTATGCCAATCGCCCTGACTGCATGAGTATGTTAGGAGTCGCACGCGAGGTGGCTGCTCTCTCTGAACAGGAACTTCGTTATCCACAGCAGGAATTTTGCGAAAGCGATAGGAAGGTTACGGAGGAGGCATCGGTTGATGTAGAGGCCCCTGAGCTTTGCCCGCGCTATTCTGCTCGCGTGATCAGAGGAATCGAACTCGGCGCCTCGCCGGTTTGGATGCAGCAACGGCTCCGGGCGGCTGGAATGAGGCCCATCAACAATATTGTTGACATCACTAACTTTGTCATGCTTGAGACTGGACAGCCGCTTCACGCCTTTGACTATGACACGCTAGCTGAGAGTAGAATCATCGTGCGGCGTGCTAGACATGGTGAGTCCTTTACCACCCTTGATGACATAGAGCGCACCTTGACTTCAGACATGCTCATGATCTGTGATGCAGAGGGGCCCGTGTGTATCGGTGGCGTCATGGGGGGTGCCAACACGGAAGTCCATGATGCGACCCGGAATATTCTGCTAGAGGCTGCCAATTTTTCGCCTGTGAGTGTCCGGCGCACTTCGCGCGCTTTGGGGATCGCGTCGGAAGCCGCAGCCCGCTTCGAGAAAGGCTTGGACCCTCAAGGAACGCTTATGGCGTTGGAACGGGCAGCACAGCTGCTTGCATCGTTAGCCCATGGCGAAGTGCTGCAGGGCGTATTGGACGAGAATGCGGTGGCTTGTACCGAACGAGCGATCGCGCTGAACCCTCAACATGTGAACGATCTCCTCGGAACGGAGATCTCTCTGGATACAATGACGTCCTTGTTAAATAGACTGCAGCTGACTGTTGACACAAGCGACACGCCTTGGAGCGTTTCTATCCCAAGCTTTCGAGGAGATCTGGAACTGGAATGTGATCTTATCGAAGAGGTGGCTAGGCTGTATGGCTTCGATAAGGTACCGTTAGAGGTGCCAACCCAGGCCGTCACAGGGGGAGGCCAAAGCGCGAAACTGACACTCATTGACGGGGTTCGAGAAGCTCTGGTGGGTGCAGGCCTCTATGAAGCCATGAGTTACACGTTTGAGTCTCGTCAGCAGTTGATCAAATTGGGCTTGGACCACGTGACGCCCTGGCGGGACGCGATCCCACTGCTGAACCCTCTCAATGAGGAGTTCGCTGTGATGCGAACGACTCTGCTGGCTGGGCTGCTGAGTGCGGCAGCACGTAACGCTAACAGGCAGCAGGGGCGAGTGCATCTATTTGAGGTAGGGCCTGTCTTTCATGCGGCCAGCCTGCCGTTAGAGACTCAACCGGAGGAGAAAGAATACCTCGGGATCGTTCTTATGGGAGACCGTCTACCCAGGTATTGGGGAGAGGAGCCGCAGCCCTTTGACTTCTACGATATGAAGGGTCTCGTTGAGTTGGTGACCTCTCGCTTTTCGGCAGTACCCGAGTTTCGTCGCGGTTCACACCCGTCGTTTCATCCAGGCCGTCAAGCAGATATCATCGTGGACGGTTTGCTAGTGGGTCGTTTGGGAGAGGTTCATCCTGATACGACGACAGCCTTTGACCTTCCAAACCGGGTTTTGGCGGCCGAGCTGGACCTGAGACAGTTGACAGAATATCCCCCGGCAGTAGCTTGGTATCGACCACTGCCTCGAAATCCAGCAGTCGAGCGGGATATGGCACTTGTCTTGGATGACAGTATTTTGGTCCAGGATGTGCTAAATCTGCTGCGTAAGAGCGGTGATGAAACACTCAGGAAGGTGCTCGTGTTCGATGTCTACCAAGGACACCCGGTGCCGGATGGCAAAAGGAGTGTGGCCTTTCGCTTTGTGTTCCAGGGTGATCGGACGTTGAAAGACGAGGAAGTGGCGCGAGAGCTGAAATCCATGTATACTAGAGTCAAAGATGAGTTTGGCGCCGAACTGCGCTAGACGAAGGAAGGTGAAAGGGTTGGCTGAGCGAGAAAGCAGTGTAAGTGTTCGTGTCCGTATTGGTGGCGAAGAACATCCCATTCGGGGAGATGCATCCGCGGAGTATATTCAGAAGATAGCTCGTATTGTCGATCAGCGGCTGGCTGCAGTTCAGAACTCGAATGCCAATCTGACGAGGTTTCGAGCAGCTATTCTGGTGGCCATCAATTTGGCAGATGAACTGGAAAAAATCAAAGAAGAACACAGTGAGCTTCTCCGTCTAATGGAAGAAGCCCAATGAAGCGGGGGTGCCGCTGGTGGCTGGGTTTTGGGTTGATGTGATCGTGATCGTCGCAGCTGTGGTGTCTGTGCTGCGCGGGTTTTACCGCGGTTTCATCCGTGAGGTGTTTGGTTTGGTCGGCGCACTGCTCGCTGTCATTGTCGCTTATGAAGGTTATCAAAATCTGTCTATACTGTTTCTAGAAAACTACGCCCTGTCGATTTGGCAGGCGCAGCTGCTTGCTTTTGGACTTCTCTGTCTCGGGATTATTCTGCTCGCTGCTCTCTTTGGTTTTATCTGGTCTCGCATCATTAAATTGACGCCCTTTGCACTGCTTGATCACCTAGCAGGTGCGTTGTTCGGGGGTATCAAGGTTATGGTCGTCTTGGTCGCTGTAGTGGCCTTGGTAGTGAGTCTTAACGCTCCGCCGGCACACGAGGTCATGGAAGAGTCCAGGGCAGCTCAGAAGGCTCTGCTCGTGCTTCCGCTAATGTACCAGTGGCTGGAGGCTGTTTGGCCGCAGACTTGGTCTCGTCCTGGATGGCTTTTCCGCGATTATCAGCGGCAGACTGAGCTCATCCCCGCGTCTGTCGACTCGGGTATTGCATGATAGGCGGGTCTGTAGGAGGAAACGTTGATGGAGAATCTAGAACTTGGCTGGCTGCTTCAGGAAATCGCGGATCTGATGGAGCTTAACGGGGAAAGTGTTCACAGGATACGTGCCTATCGAAATGCGGCAAGGAGCATCGAAGGACTGGGTCGCTCCGTGCGAGAGTTAGCTGAGACCGGGGAACTTCAGCACATTCCCGGTGTCGGCACGTCTATGGAGGCCAAGATCCGAGAATGGCTGGAGTCAGGCACAATTGATGAGATGAATCGCCTTAAGAATGCTGTGCCTCCAGGCGTTCTCGCGTTTACTCAGATTTCTGGTGTAGGCAAAAAACTTGCCAAACGGCTGCACGATGATTTAGGGGTTGAGTCTCTGGCGGAGTTGGAGACAGCGGCTCGCAGTCAACGTATTCGTGATCTCAAAGGTCTCGGAAGCAAGACGGAAATGATGATTCTGCGGGAACTTGAGAGGATGCAGCGAACGGAGGGTATGTTTCCCTTAGGCATGGTGTGGTTAGTTATCGAAGAATTGGAGAAGTCTCTTCAAAGTCTGCCTGGGGTTTCTAATGCAGCGTTGGTTGGCGATGCGCGCCGCTGCTGTTCTCTGGTTAGCGAACTCGAGTTTATCATCTGCGGACCGGGACGTCTCGATGCCATGGAACTCTTAGACAAACTGCCTTGCGTGGAGAGGATTCTGCAGACTGACCACGCATCGACTCGTCTCCAGCTCAAGTCCAATATCGAGGTTCAAGTTTCAGCTGTATCCGATTTGGTTTATCCTGTCCTATTAGTGGAAAAGACTGGATCGGCAGCCCATATGCGGCGTTTGCGTGAGTATGCATCGACAAACGGATGGGAGATTGCTTCTGACAGTTTGACGGACGCGCAGAACCGTGTGCGGCAGCCACGTACGGAGGTAGACTTCTACAGCCTGCTGGGATTGCCCTATATCGAACCGCAGCTTCGTGAGGATAGGGGCGAAGTGCTGGCGGCTGCAGAAGGCAGACTGCCGGTTCTTCTGGAGTTTTCGGATATCCGTAGCGACCTGCATATCCACACCACCTACAGCGATGGGGTCAACACAGTAGAGGAAATGGCGAAAGCTGCTCAAAGTATGGGATGGGACTTTTTGGCCATTTGCGACCATTCGCGTTCATTGACAGTTGCTCGTGGGCTGACAGCCGAACGGCTAGTGCAGCAGGGGCACGAAATCAGGTCCCTCTCAGATGCCATGGGGTTTTCTATACTATGTGGAATTGAGTGCGATATCCTGGCTGATGGGTCGCTTGACTTTGACGACAGTATACTCAGAACGCTGGATGTCGTGGTGGCGTCTATCCATACAGGATTTCGACAGGATGAGCATGCTTTGACACATAGACTTGTCCAGGCGGCGAAGAATCCGCACGTTGATATCATCGGTCATCCCACAGGGAGGCTCTTGGGGTATCGCGAGCCGTATCCTGTAGATATGGAACTGGTCATGCAAGCCGCGGCCGACTATGGTAAGGCTTTAGAACTCAATGCATCGCCTGAACGTCTCGATTTGAATGACAGCTATGCTGCAGCTGCTGTGAAGCTCGGGGTTCCTGTGAGCATCAATACAGATGCTCACAGTGTAACGCAGTTGGGTTTCATGGAGTTGGGGGTGGCTTACGGGAGACGCGCTTGGTTAACAAAAGAGTCTGTTATCAACGCCTGGCCGCTAGAACGGCTGCAAAAATTCTGCAATTCATAAAGCCGAGGGTGAGATATTTTGAACGAGAGAAGCCTCCGAGTATTGGAGTGGCCAAAAATCAAGGAAGCGCTGGCTTCGTATGCGTCTTTTTCGTTAGGACGCGAATTGGTGCAGCGTTGTGAGATATCCACGTTTCTACCGGAGATCCGTGACAATCTTCAGCTGACTTCTGCTGCACTTGAACTGCTGTGGCAGGCGGGACAGCCCCCCTTTGGTGGGGCAAAAGATATCCGTGCTATCATTAAGCGGGCGGAAATATCGGGTGTGTTGGATGGGTCGCAGTTGCTGGAGACGGCAGGGGTTTGCTACTGCGGACGCAATATGCGGGAATACATTGCCGATTGTAAGGGCCTGCAGGATTACCTGGGAGGCCTTTTCCCGCTGCCTGATCTGGTCAAAGAGATCAACCGTTGTTTGGACGACGATGGGTTGGTGCGCGATAACGCTTCCTCGCAGCTTGCCTCGGTTCGCCAGAAGATGCGTACTCTGGCAAATCGAGTGCGGGACAAGCTGGAAAGCATCGTTCATTCGTCGAAAAACCAAAAAATGCTCCAAGAAGCCATCGTGACGATTCGCGGCGGGCGCTATGTAGTTCCTGTGAAGAGCGAGTATAAGGCGCACTTCGCGGGTATTGTCCATGATCAGTCTGGAAGCGGAGCCACTCTGTTTATTGAGCCGGCTGCGGTTGTGGATCTTAACAATCAACTTCGACTGGCAGAGCAGGACGAGCAAAAAGAGGTTCAGCGGATTCTTCAGCAACTGAGCCGGCTAGTTCAGCAAGACAGTGTTGAGTTGACTGAAACCCTGGATACGTTGGCTCAGTTGGATTTCATATTTGCGCGGGCCCGTTACAGCAAGGACATTCGTGGTGTCGAACCAGCAGTGAATGATGAGTGCCGCGTTGACATCAAACAAGGGAGACACCCTCTCTTGAAAGGTGAGGTGGTGCCGATAGATTTGTGGCTTGGCGATGCGTTTCGCTTGCTTGTCATTACAGGCCCGAATACGGGTGGTAAGACCGTGACGCTGAAGACTTTGGGGCTGCTCTGCCTGATGTCTCAGGCCGGACTGCATGTACCGGCGGAGGAAGGCACCGAACTCGGGGTATTTGAGGGCATTTTCGCTGATATTGGCGATGAACAAAGCATTGAGCAGAGTCTGAGTACATTTTCGTCGCACATGACCAACATCGTTGATATCATGGAATGCGCAAACGAGAAGACCCTTGTACTGCTCGATGAACTAGGCGCCGGCACCGATCCAGTTGAGGGGGCGGCTCTTGCAACGGCACTCCTGGAGTATCTCCGTCAACGGCGGGTTACTACGGTTGCGACAACTCATTATTCTGAGTTAAAGCATTTTGCCTATTCCAACAGCGATGTGGAAAACGCTAGCGTTGATTTTGATGAGAAGACACTGCAGCCGACGTACACTCTAGCTATTGGGATCCCAGGTCGGAGCAATGCGTTTGCTATCGCGCGCCGGTTGGGCCTCCAAGAGGAAGTGTTGGAGACAGCGCAGGGTCTGCTTTCAGACGAGCGCGTGTATGTTGAGGATCTACTGGGTGAGATTGAGGGGAATCGCCGTCAGGCGCGCAGAGACCGGGACGAAGCCGAACGCGAGCGACAGGAATACGAGGCTCTGAAGGCCAAGTATGACAAGCAGTTGGCGTCCATGCAGGAGCAACGCGAAACGATGCTCGCTGAAGCACGCACCGAAGCGCAAGAGGTAATCGCCGAGGCTCGCCGCGACATGGATCTGCTCATTGGCGAGCTTCGTAAGCGCCATGATACGGACTTTGAGGACATCGTGAAAGCTAGTCGGGAGCAGCTTCTGCAGAGGCAGCAGAAGCTGCGGTCGCATTCGAAAGAGGCTGGACAGCAGACAGCTGCTCCTCATAATCTAAAACCAGGTGAGGAAGTGCGGATTAGAAGCCTTAACCAACTAGGTCATGTTCTTGAACCTGGGAACAATGATGAGTTTCTTGTTCAGGCTGGGATCATGAAGATCACCGTTAAGGCGAGTGATTTGGAGCGCACGAAGTCCACACAGTCTGGCGGCCGACAGAAGTACTCTCATTCAAAGGCAGTGGGTACCGCAAAAACAGCTTCCATTCATCCTGAGTTGGATCTTCGCGGTACAACCGTGGAAGAGGCGGTGGCATTAGTAGACAAATACTTGGATGACGCGTTTTTGTCATCTCTTGGCAGTGTTCGTTTAATTCATGGCAAAGGCACCGGGGCACTGCGCGCTGCCATTCAGGAGCAGTTGAAAATGCACCCTCATGTGAAATCCTTTAGGCTGGGGGATTCTAGTGAGGGTGGGTCAGGGGTTACTAGTGTTCAACTGGCAAATGTGAACAGCTAACGGCATCGCGGTGAGAACTCTCGTGGTTCAGTTCCTGGTAGGAAGATTTCTTCACGGACCTCACCCGGCGGAAGGCTGCAGCCTGGAGGAACGCGCAAGCCTGTCTTCTTGTCGATCAGGATTCCTTCAACGAGTCCGTCAGGTTTTTCGAAGTCTCTGACCGGCGTGTCTTTGACTGCTTCCCGCATGAAACGCTGCCAGATAGTCGCAGCGTTCCAGCTGCCGTAACGCACACCTTGGTACACCATGCGCTCTGGGTTGTCTGCACCAAACCAGACTGCAGCCGCTAGGTCCGGCGTATATCCAATAAACCACGCGTCTCGGTAATCCTGATGGGTGCCTGTCTTTCCCGCTGCTGGCCGGCCAATTCTGGCGTTCGTCCCCGTGCCGTTTTCGATGACTCCGCGCAGCATGTCAGTCATAATATATGACGTTTCCTCACTGAGGACTACTTGCCGTCGCGGCGTGTTTTCTTCGAGGACACTGCCGCTGGAATCGGTGACTCGCACGATGCTGATGGGTGCAACGTAAATTCCTTGATTGGCAAGCACCCCATAAGCTGCAGCCATCTCTAGAGGCGACACGCCACGAGTTAATCCGCCCAAAGCTAGAGGCGAAAGTCCCAGATCGTTGCTGCGCCCGCTCTCCACAAATGACGAAATACCCATTTTTTTGCCGTATTCGATGACAGTGTTTAACCCTAGTTCGTTGACCACCTTGGCTGCTATAATGTTTGTTGAGCGCTCTAAAGCTTCCCGGATCGTCAAGGGACCCAGAAACGTCTGGCTGTAGTTTTGCGGTCGCCAAATATTTCCCGCCGATAAAACGAATTCGGTCGGTTCGTCAATGTATACATCCGCGGGAGTGATACCCTTGTCAATCGCTGCCGTATAACCGAGGATCTTAATCGCAGAACCGGGTGAGCGCAATGCCTGAACTGCTCGGTTGAATTTGTCCTCGCCGCGTCCGCCCACCATGGCTCGGATGTACCCCGTGCTTGGCTCCAAAGCGACCAAAGCACCTTGGGGCTGAGTCAGGCCGCCGTCAACTGTGCGTCCCGGAGGGAGATTGTTCAGGAGTGCTTCCTCGGCATACTTCTGCAGTGTTAAGTCCAAGGTTGTGTGGACACGGAGACCGCCGCCAAAGACAGTCTCCTCGCCATAGCTATGAATAAGTTGCTGCAAGATATAATCGACAAAGTACGGGGCACTTACGACGCGTGTGCGGCGTTCAGCCAAGGAAACCTCTTCGGCACGCGCCTCCTTGGCTTGTCCCGGCGAGACAAAACCAAGCTCAACCATCTGGTTGAGTACTAGATCGCGGCGCTGAACAGCGATGTCAGGATTAACGAATGGCGAGTACCTAGCCGGCCAACGGATAATCCCAGCTATCATGGCGGCTTCACCTAAGGTCAGCTCTCCCACAGACTTGCCGAAATACGTTTGGGCACCAGCCTCCATGCCGTAGGCTCCGTGACCTAAATAGATCTCGTTTATATAGGCTTCGAGTATCTCGTCCTTTGCATACTTGCGTTCGATTTGGACCGCCCAGAGGAACTCCTCGAATTTGCGGGTGAAGAGCTTGTCTTGAGTCAGAAAAACATTGTGGGCCAGTTGCATGGTTAGTGTGCTGCCGCCTTGGGCCCGTCTTCCTTCGCGTATGTTGACTACGATGGCACGAACAAGGGCATAGAAATTAATGCCGTTGTGATTGTAGAACTGATGATCCTCGATTGCGATAATGGCATTCCGAAGGGTTTCGGGTGTATCGCTGATATCCACTGCGATGCGGTTTTCGCGGAATAAGTCTGTGATGAGGCGGTTGTTTACATCATAGATGTAGGTTGTGAAATCCTGACGAATGTTGACTTGTTCCAGCGATGGAGCGCTTTGGAAATAGGCGGCGATGATACCGAAAATACCGCCGACTAGTATGGAAGCAAGTACAATCATGCATAATAGGAGGAACCGCTTAGCAGTGCGGCTTCGTTTTGGTCTCTTCTTTCTGGGCAAGTTGTTTCACTCCCGCTACGAATTTCAGTTCCCATTATACCATAGTTTTCGCCGGGATACGGCGAAAACCGAGTGTTGTCGCGAAAGACTCCCGATTATGTCTTGTCAAGCGGTTATATTTGGCCTATAATGGCTCTATGAGGCAATCAAGAGTTGCCCTGTCAATCGGATAGTGTTTGGTACTGTGATGAGGGGTAGTAAGCGGCTAAGGAGTTTGAAGAGAGCTGTCGGCGGCTGCAAGACAGTACTTCTTGATGCTGAACTCGCCTCTGAGTACCCTGGCTGAAAAGATGACAGTAAGCTGGGCGGGTTATCCTCCGTTGTCAGGATAGGAGTGGGTGCGAGGCCGTCTTGGCAGGGCACCAATTCGAGTGGTACCGCGGACCCTTTCGCCTCGAGATGGCGGGGTCTTTTTTTATTTCTTCAGGGGAGGCTTACAATGGCAGGCTACAATCACAAAGTTGTTGAGAAGAAGTGGCGCGAACGCTGGGACCAACAGGACATCCATACCGTTACGATGAATAGGGAGAAGCCAAAGTTTTACTGCCTAGACATGTTCCCTTATCCTTCTGGGTCAGGCCTTCATGTTGGGCATTGGCGAGGCTATGTTTTGAGTGACGTGTGGAGTCGTTACAAAACGTTGAAGGGGTTTCAAGTGCTTCACCCCATGGGCTGGGATGCCTTTGGCCTCCCCGCTGAGAATGATGCCATTAAGAAAGGGATCCATCCCAGTGTATCTACTGAGCGGAATGTTGAGAATTTTAAGCGTCAGCTCTCCGAGATAGGAGCCATGTACGACTGGACACGTGAGGTTAACACAACGGATCCAGATTATTATAAATGGACTCAGTGGATCTTTCTGCAGATGTACAAGCGCGGTCTTGCCTACCAGCAGGAAATGCCGATTAACTTTTGTCCCAGCTGCCAGACCGGTTTGGCCAACGAGGAAGTTCAGGGTGGCGAGTGCGAGCGATGTGGCACGAGTGTGGAAAAGCGAAGCCTTAATCAGTGGATGCTGCGGATTACTGCTTACGCCGACCGATTACTGAACAGCCTTCAGACCCTGGATTGGCCGGAAAAAGTCTTGAAGATGCAGGAGTCGTGGATAGGCCGGAGTGAGGGAGCTAACATCACGTTTGCTGTCGATGGATCCGATGAGGTATTGGAGGTTTTCACGACGCGTCCCGACACTCTCTTTGGTGCTACCTATATGGTTTTGGCTCCCGAGCACCCATTAGTCCGGAAGCTGACAACCGCCGACCAACGTGATCTGGTCGAACGATATGTAGAGTCTGCCAGCAGCAAGTCGTCGGTGGAGCGTATGGCTAGTCGGGAGAAGACAGGTGTCTTCACCGGGTCGTACGCGGTCAACCCTGTAAATCATGAAAGAATTCCCATTTGGATAAGTGACTATGTACTGGTTGAATATGGTTCCGGGGCTATCATGGCCGTACCTGCCCACGATGATCGCGACTACGAGTTCGCCCAGACGTTTGATCTTCCTATTCGTCCAGTCATCGCCGACTCTGAGGGTAATGTGCCTGCACTGCCGTTTGTCATGGATGGGGTGTTGATTAACTCGGAATCCTTTGACGGCCTGGCCTCAAAGGAAGGGAAACACGCCATTGTCAGTGCGCTGGAGAATAGCGGTGCTGCTCAAGCCACTGTGCAATTCAAAATGCGTGATTGGGTCTTCTCGCGCCAGCGTTATTGGGGTGAACCGATCCCAATCGTTCACTGTCCCGTCTGCGGCGAGGTGCCTGTTGATGAGAGCGACCTACCTGTCAGGCTTCCCAATGTAGAGAACTATCAGCCGTCCGGAACCGGAGAATCTCCGTTGGCGAAGATCGATGACTGGGTCAACACAAACTGTCCGACATGCGAAGCTGCAGCCAAGCGAGAGACAAACACAATGCCTCAGTGGGCTGGTTCATGTTGGTATTTCCTGCGATACATTGATCCGGAAAACCAGGACACTCTGGTGGACGAGGCGAAAATGCGCTATTGGGCTCCTGTCGATCTGTACGTCGGCGGTGTGGAGCACGCGGTTCTGCATCTGCTCTACGCCCGCTTCTACACTATGTTCTTGAAAGACATTGGCGTGGTCAACTTCGACGAGCCATTTGTGCGCCTCTTCAATCAAGGAATGATTACCAAAGACGGGGCAAAGATGAGCAAGTCTAAAGGTAACGTTGTCAATCCTGATGTCTTGGTTGAGCATTACGGGACGGACGCGCTGCGAATGTATGAGCTTTTCATCGGTCCGCCTGAAGTGGATGCGGAGTGGATGGATAACGGGATCGAGGGTATCCATCGGTTTGTGCAGCGAGTTTGGTCGTTGTTTGATCGCAGCCTTAGGCAGCCAGTCAATCCATCAGAGGCTGGTGAGAAGCGAAGGCACCGCTTGATTGCCGTGGTTACGGAACGTATCGAATCGTTCAAACTGAATACAGCGATCAGTGCGTTTATGTCGTATCTGAATGAAGTCGATTCGATCGTGGACAAGCAAAGCCTGGAGACACTTGCCGTTCTTCTGGGGCCCATGGCACCCCATTTAGCCGAAGAGCTGTGGAGTCGACTTGGACATACGGATAGCCTGTTTCGTGAGGGCCGATGGCCTGAAGCAGATCCGGCCATGCTTGTTGTCGACGAGGTGACAATCGCTGTGCAGGTCAACGGAAAAACGCGGGGAACCGTGATTGTGGCTGCCGGCACCGAGCAGAGTGAGGTAGAACCATTGGGTTTTGGACTTCAGACCGTGAAAAACGCCATCGCGGACAAGCAGACCATTAAGGTCATTTTCGTCCCGGACCGCATCCTCAATATCGTTGTTCGATAGACGCTGGCGCCGCGCTTTTGTCGTTTTTATGTGTTCCTTGTATTTTGGCTGGAAGTTGCGAGGATCCCATTGCATTATCCATTCTAGCTGATATAATGAAGAAAAGTTCATCGTGTTTTGGGCAGAGTAGGTGTTACGCGTCAAGTGCTGTGGGATGGGAAGTTGCCTACAGACGAAAGACTCCGAGGAGTCTGCGGTGTTTCACTGCGTCCGCTGCCACAACTAGAGCTGCCTTTTCTCTTTTGTGGTACGGTTGTGCCTGAAAAAACGGAGAGAGGGTGGTTTTTTTGCATCATCAAGTCAAGGCGATAACGTATGGTGGGTTGTTGGTGGCAGTCAGCATTGTACTGACGCGGTTTTTTGGCGTCATGCTGCCTATTGGGGGAGCGTTGGCACTGCGGCTCAGTTTTGGGGCGATACCAATCATGATCGGTGGGATGCTCTTTGGTCCGGCTGTAGGAGGGGCCATCGGCGTGGTGGCTGACCTGGTGGGTATGGCTGTAAACCCCATGGGGGGGGCGTATTTTCCAGGATTCACGCTGAGTTCGGCACTTCTCGGTGTGCTTCCGCCTCTCATTCTACGGGGTACGTTGACCAAGGAGCTGTCGTTTCGCAGGATCTTGGCTGTTGTGACCCTAACAAACATCGTCGTTGCTGTCGGGTTGAACACCTTGTGGTTAGTTATTATGTACGGATTGGATCCATGGGTGCTTCTGCCGCCTCGCTTAGCAGCCCAAGTCATAATGGTGCCGGTTTACTCCTTCGTTATTCTGACGATTTGCCGAGGATATCGAATGAGCCAGAGCGTCGGATATGTTGGAGCGGGTCAATAGTTTGTCGGTTTTAGACCAACATTGCGGTCTTTCGAGTGCTTGATCTGAGACACCAGACACCACGGTCCAAGTGGGTGCCTGGTGTCTCGCTTTCAGCATCCTTTGGAGATCGGCGATTGTGGGAGGATTACTCTGTAACCATTGTGCCTATTCCCACGTCTGTGAAGATCTCGAGAAGCAGTGGATGAGGAATAGTTCCGTTAACGATATGTGTCCGGCGCACGCCTTGCTGGATGCCTTTGATACAGCCTTCCACTTTAGGGATCATCCCGCCGCTGATTATTCCGTCTCGGATCAGCTGATCGATGTCTTTAATGGAGAGTTCAGATATGATGGATTTCGGGTCGTCAGGTACCCGGCGGACACCGTCAATGTCGGTGAGGAAGATCAGTTTCTCGGCCCGTAGTGCTGCAGCAACTTCGCCCGCTACAGTATCAGCGTTGATGTTGTACGCCTCCCCATCAGCACCAACACCAATAGGCGCCACTACCGGAATGTACTCATCCCTTGCCAGAAGCTCTAGTATGCGGCAGTCTACCTTGGTTATTTCTCCGACGTAGCCGAGGTCCACCGAATCGGGTGATTCGAAGCGCCGAGCCTGGATAAGATTGGCATCTTTTCCGCACAGACCGATTGCTTTGCCGCCAAGTTTGTTTAGCTGCGCTACAATGTCTTTGTTAATCTTTCCGGCCAAAACCATTTGAACAATCTCAATCGTCTTCTCATCCGTGACACGCAGCCCTTTGTGGAACCTGGACTGTATGTTCAGTGCAGCCAACATACGGCTTATGTCTGGGCCGCCTCCGTGGATGAGGACTGGATTGAGACCGACATACTTGAGAAGCGTGATGTCTTCCATAATGGTGCGGCTGAGCTCATCGTCGATCATGGCGCTGCCGCCGTATTTTACGACAACGGTTTTCCCGCTAAGGCGTTGTATGTAGGGCAGGGCCTCAATCAGGATGTTCGATTTCTCGATAAGTGTCTTCATCTGGCTGATCCACCTCATTTTGAGTTCTATGCACAAGCTTCGGTTATTTATGCAACATCTATTCTTTCATCCTACCACAATCAGCCGGATTCTTCTACAGTAGGGGATGACATATTGTCTTTGGCCGACAAAAAACTTTGTATTTTGCTGTTGACGAGATGTGGATGGCTGTGCTATGATAAGTAGGCTGTCAGCGAGACGGAAGTCTTGGCGGGCAGCAGCGGACTTTGAAAACTAAACAGCAGATGTGCGAAACACAGCAGTTCGCAAGGACTGCGGTGAAACGCTCTTGTCATTACAAGCTAAG
>SLOG01000450.1 GCA_007132635.1 Limnochordia bacterium | reverse complement strand
TTACTTGCAGAGTGATTTTTGGCAGCCACCGGGAACCTCCGGTGGCTGCGGCGCGTTCTGGGACTATTCCCGGAAAAACCTTGACAGAAGTAATTTATTGATTTATGATTTAGTTAAGCGTATACGGAATTAGATAAGCGGGAGGCGATGTAGTGTGTCGGTTTTGGCTGCACAGGATCTAACAAAACACTATGGTGGAGTTACGGCCGTGGATGGTATTTCGTTTTCTGTCGAAGCGGGTGCGGTTTTCGGGCTCTTGGGGCCGAACGGGGCGGGGAAAACGTCAACGATAAATATGCTGATTGGCCTCGCGCGCATGTCGAGCGGATCGGTCACAGTGGCTGGGAGTACGTATACCGGCCGCATGACTAGCGGTCAAGAGCACTTAGGCATCGTGCTGGATGAAAGTAATCTCTATGATGAGCTGACAGGGATCGAGAACCTGTTATTCTGCGCGGCCCTCTATGGGATGAGGCGGCGCCCGGCCGAAGCCAGAGCACGTGAGCTCCTGGAGGAGTTTTCGCTGGAGTTTGCGGCAAAGAGGCCGTTTAAGGCCTATTCCCGCGGGATGAAACGGCGTCTAACCATTGCTGCGGCTATCATGCACCGCCCACCGATTCTTTTTTTGGATGAGCCGACGACCGGGGTTGATGTGGCAAGCGCGCGTCAGATTCGGCGGCTTCTGTTGGACATGAATGCACAGGGGACGACGGTATTTCTAACAACGCACTATATCGAAGAAGCTGAACGCCTATGCAGCCGTATTGCTTTCTTGACCAACGGGCGTATCGTACAGGAGGGGACCCTGTCGGAGTTAATGCGTGCTGTTAAGTGGGAATCGGAAGTGGAGATTACCACAAATGCTGGGATTTCCGAGTATGGTAGTATCCTTGAGGAAAGCTTTCCGGAGTTCAATGTCGAGATTCTGGATGAGAGCCGACTGCGTGTCCGTTCGCCCGAGACGATTTCCCTTTTCCCATTGCTGCAGCGTTTAGATCAGGCTGGCGCATTTGTCTATGAGGCCAAATTGGTGCGGCCGTCGCTGGAAGATGTCTTTGTGCAGTTCACAGGGGCAGATGCGGGAGGGATGCAGTGATGGCAGGCTCTGGAGTTTGGCGGCGTTCCATTATCGCTGTTTGGAGCATTCTGAGCAAGGATGTACATACATACTACCTGAAGCCGCCTAACATCAGCTGGGGCATTATCTTCCCCATCGCTTGGACATTGATGTTTTTTCTGCGCGCCGAACAAGCCATGGATGTGCAGAGTATTCTGCCCGGTGTCATGAGTCTTTCTATTCTTTTTGGGACCACCAGTATGCTGGCTGTGACCGTCACGTTTGAGAAACGCAGCCGGTCCTTTGAACGCCTGCTGTTGGCTCCTATCAGCCTCAACCTGCTGATGCTGGCCAAAACCTCCGGTGCGATTCTTTTCGGTATTGGGAATGCCTCTGTGCCTCTCATTCTCGCTCTTCTGTGGGACAGAACCCTCGTGCTGGAGTGGCTGCCGCTGATGTTAGGTGTCGTCCTGCTCGCTGTAACCTCGACGTTCCTAGGTTTCTTCATCGCCGTATCGGTACGCGAGGTGTTTGAGGCGCAGACATTTTCCAATTTCTTTCGGTTTCCGATGCTGTTCCTGTGCGGCCTGTTTATCCCTATTGCGCAACTGCCCTTGTTTCTCCAACCACTGTCTTACGCACTCCCGCTGACCTACGGAGTCGACATTCTGCGCCAGGCCGTAACAGGCGACGGCATCCTGTCCTATTACTTCAGCTTTCCCATTTTAACTGCTTTCGCGCTAGGCCTGTTTTTCCTCAGCGTCCGGAATGTGAATCGCAAATGGATTTCGTAGTTAGGCTGTAAGGGAGTGATGACGATGACTGCATTAGTGGAGACTCTGCGAGTATTGGGTGATAAAACACGCTTCGCGATCGTAGAGGCCTTGTTGACTCAGGATCTGTGTGTCGGGGGTCTGGCGCGCCGCTTGAGACTATCCGAAGCCGCGATTTCCCAGCAACTGCGAGTTCTGCGGGAGGCGGGATTGGTGCGAGGAGAAAAACGCGGGTATTTTGTACACTACGAGGTGAATACTGACGCGTTGCGATCGGCAGCGGCGGACCTGCAGAATCTAGCAGCGGCAGCTCGGGTGCGCTGTTGTGACTGCCCGAGCCATGGGGGGGGTGATGACGATGAAGCTTGATCTGCGTTCGCTGACTAGACTGTTTCCTCTGCTTTGTCCATACCGAGGCGGCCTCGCGGCCGCGGTGCTTCTGACTTTGGCGGGCGTTGGCGCCTCCCTTGTGCCTCCATGGGTGTTCCGCATATCGGTGGACACATATGTTGCTGAAGGGTCTCTTCGCAGTCTTAGGTGGGCGGCTTTGACCGTGATGGGCGCTGCACTGCTTCAGGGTATACTTAGTTTCGTCAGTCGCTACGCCATGGAGTACTTGGGCCAGAAGATCGTTTTCGACTTGCGGGATGTACTGTATAAACATATTAACACTCTCTCGTTCTCTTTCTTTGATTCGGCGCGCACAGGCGACCTGCTAGCCAGAGTGACCAGTGATACCGAGCAGTTAAATCGCCTTTTCGGCTTTGCCAGTGTTAACATTATCTCCAATTCCCTGACCCTGGTTGGGATTTTTGGTGTCCTGTTTGCCTGGGATGTCCGGCTGGCACTCATCTATGCGGTGCTTGTCCCGTTTATGGCGCATGCCATGTATATGTATGGTATGCGCGTCCGTCCGGTATTCCAGCAGGCCCGACGCTCCTTCAGCCGACTGACAGAAATGGCACGGGAATCAATGTTAGGAATAGAAACAGTTAAGGTCTTGGGTCAAGAGAGCCACACCAAGAAGCGCTTTCAAAGTGAGAGTCAGTCATACTGCAGGGCCAGTATCGTCGCGGGGAGGCTGTCGGCTTTGTGGATGCCCTACGTCAGCGTGCTGATGGGTTTAGGCACGGGTTTGGTTCTGCTTGTAGGCGGCTACTGGGTTATTGTCGGAGATTTGAGTATGGGCCTTTTGGTGGGATTCATCGGCTATGTGGGAATGCTGATGCGGCCGATTCGTCAGACAGGGATGATGGTCCATGTTGTCAATCAATCGACGGCGGCAGCCGAACGGGTTTTTGAGGTTTTGGACCGCAAACCTGCGGCCGGAGACAAACCGGATGCTTACGACCTGCCTGAACCGGAGGGGCGAGTGGAATACAGAGACGTGTCGTTCGCTTACGATGATGGTGAGCCCGTCTTACGCGACATAAACCTCTCGGTTAACCCAGGCAAGATCATTGCTGTTGTCGGTCCGGTAGGGTCGGGCAAGTCTACACTGCTGCATCTGCTGCCGCGATTTTATCCCCTACAGCAGGGGTCAATTTGCATTGACGGGCACGACGTAGGCAGTGTGACTTTGGAGAGCCTGCGCCGTCAAGTCGGCGTCGTCCTGCAGGACACCTTTTTATTTGACGGAACGGTGGCCGAGAACATCGCCTTTGGGCGGCCTGACGCATCGCTGGACGACGTGCGCGCAGCTGCAGAGTTGGCTCAACTTGACGAATTCATCCAGACACTTCCCGGTCGCTACCATTTTTCTATCGGGCCGCGTGGCGGCCGCTTGAGCGGTGGACAGAAACAGCGTTTGGCGATTGCACGAGTGCTTTTAACAGACCCCAAGATCTTGGTAATGGATGAAGCGACCTCAAGCATGGATACTGCTACGGAGGAAAAACTCCAGGCCGCTCTGCTGGAGGTCATCCGGGGGCGTACGGTCTTCGTGATTGCTCACCGCCTGTGGACTGTGCGTTTGGCTGACCGTATCATCGTAATGGATAAGGGTCGCATTGCGGAGGAAGGCAGACATGATGAGCTGCTTCAGACAGGCGGCTGGTATGCATTTGCCTGCGAACATCAATTTGCAGGAACCGTATCCACAGCCAGCAAGACCCAGTCAGGAGGAGACAGCTCATGAGTATGCGAGGAGGATTTGTCGGACGGTTGACGGAGGACCGGGAGCACTATGATCTGCGCCGTCTCAACCGGCGAACTCTGGTTCGGGCGGCCGGATACCTGCGGCCGTATGCGCGGGTATTAGTCGGGGCAGGCGGAGCGACCCTGCTCAATACGGCCGCAGCTGTCCTGAGTCCGTACTTAACCAAAGTGGCAGTTGATGCCTACATTCTGCCTGGAGACTTCTCCGGCCTTCAGATCTGGTTTGTGCTATTTATGGTTGTCCAATGTCTCATCTGGTTAGGATCGTATTGGCAGTCGCATTTGGCTAACCGAGTGGGACAAAGCGTCATCCGTGATATGCGAGACGATCTGTTTGATCGGCTGCTCGTGCTGCCTATGCGGTTTCACGACCGGCACAGCGTGGGTGAGCTGACGAGCCGCGTGACGCACGACGCAGAGTCCGCCGCCGAAGCTCTGTCGTCAGGATTGGTGAATCTTCTGAGCGACTTGCTGGCGTTGGTGGGCATCGCAGTGGCCATGCTGTGGCTGGATACTCAGTTAGGATTGTTGGTATTAGCGGTTGTACCCCTGGCTTTTGTGGCTATGTGGTGGCTTGGCCAGCGTCTCCGAGCCGCGTATCGAGACGTGCGCCAGCAGACTGCGGCCATGAGCGCTCAAGTGGAAGAAAGCGTTGCTGGTATTCGCGCCATACAGGCGTTGTCGCAGGAGACGGCAGCCGTCGGGCGCTTTTCGCAGTTCAACTGGGCGAGTTTGCGGGCGAACCTTCGAGCAGTCATACTGTTTGCTTTGGTGTTTCCCGCAATGACAGTGGTCGGGGCCATGGGTTTCGCTGTTGTGTTAGTGTTTGGCGGAGCAGGAGTCATCGAAGGACGCATGACGCTGGGAGTTCTGCTGGCGTTCTTTGGTTACGTCCGCCGCTTTTTTGGCCCGATCAATGAACTGTCCCAGGTTTACAACACATTGCAGGCTGCCGGGGCAGGTATAGAGCGAGTCGTACAGTTCCTCGACCTAGAACCGGCGTTAGATCAACCCGAGCAGCCGCAGCGGCCGGCGGCGGGGTGGCAGGGCGGTGTCGCGCTGGAATCGGTGTCCTTTGCTTACAGTGACGGTGCGAAGTTGTTTGACAGCATCAACCTGTCGGTCGAACCGCAGGAAACCATTGGCATCGTGGGGTCCAGCGGAGCAGGGAAATCGACACTAGCGCGCTTGATTAGCCGGCTGTACGAGGTATCTTCGGGTCGGGTGGCTGTCGACGGAATTGACGTGCGC
>SLOG01000369.1 GCA_007132635.1 Limnochordia bacterium | reverse complement strand
TGACGGCACCTTTGCGATCCCGGACGGGCAACGCCTAATGGAGATGGTCTATTGGTTCGCTGACCATCCGGAAGACGCCAAAGCGAAGGCTTCGGAAATGGCTGATGCAGCGATTGCGCGCAACAAAGAGCTGGTGGACGCAGAATTCGACAGCTTCATTCTCTGCAGCGATTACTGCTTCAATAGCGGCCCTTTTCTATCGCCGCGGATGTTTGACCAGTTTGTCACCCCGTATTTACACCGCATAATCCGTGAGACGAGGGCTGCTGGGGCCTATACGATAAAACACACGGACGGAAACATCATGCCCATCTTAGACCGTCTGGTGTCGTGTGAGCCCCATGCGCTCCATTCCATCGACCCCATGGCCGGCGTAGACATCAAAGAAGTGAAACGTCTTGTCGGCGACAAGGTCTGCCTGATCGGCAATGTGCACTGCGCAGCTTTGCAGACCGGAACCGATGCAGAAGTCATAGCGAGTGCCGAGTACTGTATGACCCACGCCAAGCCTGGAGGAGGCTACATTTTTTCCACCAGCAACGTACCCTTTAAAGGCATGCTTCCGGAGCGTTACCAGATGGTACTTGATGTTTGGAAACGGATGCGAGATTATTAAGGAACGCGGTAAACAAAGCCCTCGGCCAGATGCCGAGGGCTTTGTTCTTGACGAGCGGGCGGTTATTTCTTCATGGACTCGTCAAATGCGAGGTCGGAAGGTTTGAAGTCGATCCTCCGCACATACTCCAAGGCTTCTTTGGCTCCGAAGACGCGATCCATGCCGGAGTCTTCCCATTCCACACTGAGCGGGCCATCATAGTTGGCATCGTTTAGGACTCGAATGATCTCGCCGAATTCGACATCGCCGTGGCCTAAAGAACGGAAGTCCCAACCCCGGCGGTGGTCGCCAAAGTTAAGGTGCGAGCCGAGGATTCCTGTGCGGCCGTCCAGGGTGACAGCGGCGTCCTTCATGTGTACATGGTAGATGCGCTCGTGGAAATCACGCAGGAAAAGGTGAGGAGTTACGCCCTGCCAGACTAAGTGGCTCGGGTCGAAATTGATCCCCAAGGTATCCCGCCATTCGAAGGTTTCCATTAACCGCTGCGTTGTATAGTAGTCGTAGGCGATCTCTGTCGGGTGGACCTCTAGCGCGAATTTGACCCCTTGTTTGTCAAACTCATCGAGAATGGGAGTCCACAGACGTCGGATTTCCTGGTACCCATTCTCCAGCATTTCTTCCGTGTTCTGCGGGAAGGAGTAGATCAGCCGCCAGATGGGAGAACCTGTAAACCCGGTGACGACGCTGCAGCCCATATTCTTAGCGGCTGTGGCAGCAGCTTTCATGTCTTCGATGGCCCATTCTTTAATCCTGTCCGGCTTGCCCTTTACCTCGGCAGGAGCGAAGCCGTCCAGTCGCTCATCCCACTCATCGCCAACGCATTGGCCAATGAGGTGCGCGCCGATGGCCCAGCACTGGAGGTCATACTTGGCAAGTATGGCCTTGCGGTCCTTTACGTACTCGGGATCAGACGCGGCCTTCTGGATATCCATGTGGTCTCCCCAGCAGGCGATCTCCAGACCGTCGTACCCAATTTCGCTGGCTAGTTTGCAGATTTCCTCGAAACCTAAGTCGGCCCACTGGCCGGTGAATAGTGTTACAGGTCTTGCCACTGCAATCAACCTCCTCCAAATTGATCAAGAGTCTTCTAATCCAGTTTGGTCCAGACCGAGCCGTTCTTCGAGCTTTCCACACACCGATGGATAAAATTGACGCCGCGTACGCCATCGTCGGCGTTAGGAAAATCCAAGTCGTCATCTGTGAGTGTGTCGCCGGCCTGTTTCTTGTTGAGCGCATCAGCGAACTTCGTGTACAGGTTGGCAAACCCTTCATTGTAGCCTTCCGGATGACCAGAGGGGATCCGGGACAACGCTTGGGCTTCAGGGTATAGATATCCATTGCCGCGAGTCAGAGTTTGGACCGGGCCTCCTAGGAAGGCTACCTGCAAATCGTTGGGCCGCTCCTGCACGAAATCTATCGTCCCTTTGGTGCCGCAGACGCGCACCCGCAGGCCATTGTCATTCCCGATGGCGATCTGTGAGGTCCAATACATACCACTGCCGCCGCCTTTGTATTTCAGCATGATTTCGCCGTTTGTGTCCAATGTCCGGTCTTCGCCAAAGATCTCCAAATTGGCGCAGACAGAGTCAATTTCGAGACCGGTAATGAAAGCAGCTGTGTTTTCAACGTGGCTGCCGATGTCACCGACGCAGTTGCTGACACCAGCTAACTCAGGGTTTGTGCGCCAAGAGGCCTGCTTCTGTCCGGTTGCTTCCAGATTTTCGGCAAGCCACCCTTGCGGATACTCACCGATCACCACGCGGATATCTCCAATGTCGCCGCGGCGGACCATTTCCCTTGCATGGCGCAGTATAGCGTAGCCCGAATAGGAGTAAGTTACCATGAAGAGCAGATCGTTCGCTTTTGCTGTGCGGGCGAGGTCCTCCGCCTGTTCAATTGTAGTGGCCAGCGGTTTGTCGCAGACAATGTGAATGCCTTGTTCCATAAATGCTTTGGCAATATCGTAGTGCGCGTAGTTTGGCGTGCAGATGGTGACAAACTCAATGCCGTCCGAGCGGGCTCCTTCTTTCGAAGCCATCTCTTTGAAGTTCTTGTAGATGCGGCCTTGGTCCAAACCCAATTTCTGACCGGTGACCAGAGTCGCGTCGTAGTCTCTAGAAAAGCAGCCGGCGACAATCTCGCATCTGCCGTCAAATGCTGCTGCTTTCCTATGTACATCGCCAATAAACGAACCGGTCCCGCCGCCAACCATGCCGTACTTGATAGTGCGGGTCTTTGCCGACGTCTCGCGTCCTTCGATCATAGAAGCACCTCCAGTAACCATGTTAGTATTAACTATTCCATATCTCCGATTCCGGATCCTCCCGTGTCGTGTTGATCTTTTCCAGGCCTTTAAAGGCAGGATTCCGCAGCCTGACCGGGAATAATGCATCATACAGCTTTAACCAGGTTCTTAAGGGAGGTTGTTTTCTTTGCTGAAAACGCGACTCATTCACCCGGAAATGCTGGCAGCGCTTGCTGCGGCTGGACATGGGGCCCAGGTGCTTATCACCGATGGCAATTACCCTGCATCCACCCAGACACAACCGGGTGTACCAAGGGTTAATCTCAATCTGGCACCGGGTATGGTGGCTGCGACGGATGTGCTAGAGGTCTTGGCCGAGACCATTCCGATCGAAGAAGCTACCGTCATGGCGCCTCCAGAAGGTGAGGTGCCACCCATATTCGCGGAATTCCAGGCGCTTCTGCCGGATGCGGCCGAGTTTAACGAGTTGGGCCGTTTCGAGTTTTACGACAAGTGCCAAGAAAACGGCAATCTGTGCCTAATCATCGTCACGGCCGAACAGCGTATCTATGCGAACGTACTGCTCACGATCGGTGTGGTTGCCTAAGCTAATAGGACTTCGCTGCCCCTTTCGGTATACTGTTTCTGCGTGGCTTCATCGAGTTCCGTGTTGGTGATAATGGTACTGATGTCATCCATGGCGGCAAACGTAGCAAGGCCTACGTGGTCAAACTTCGTATGATCAGCCAGAATCACACACTGCCTAGCTCGCTGAATCATCGCTCGTTTGACCTCGATTTCCCACTCGTTAGAGTCCGTAGCCCCAAAGTCCAGGGAAATGCCTTTGCACGAGACATAAGCCCGGTCCGCGTAATACTTGTTAATGGTGGAGAGGGTTACGGGGCCGACAAACGAAAGCGAATGGGACCGCAGGAGGCCACCAGTGCTGATGACTGTGATGTTCTGGTTTTTCGCTAGATCAAAGACAACCCGAGCGGAATTCGTTATCACTGTGATGTCGCGGGAGTTAATCAAGCTGCGGGCCAGCGACATGCAGGTTGTACTGGCATCCAAGAAGACGGTATCGCCTGGGCGCACTAGACTGGCACCTTTTGCCGCAATGCGGTTTTTCTCTGCGGTGCTCTGCTGTTTGCGGATGTTGAACGACAGTTCGTCGTCGGGCTGGATGGCCACCGCTCCTCCATAGGTTCGCTTAAGCAGGTTTTCGTATTCCAGCTTCTCGAGGTCGCGGCGGATTGTCTCCTCGGTGACCTTAAACATCTTGCTCATTTCAGGTACATAGACGCTGCCGTGGCCGTTGATTAACTGGACGATCTGCTGACGTCGTTCTTCCGGAAGCATTGGGGGCACCTCTCCTTTCAGGTGAGCGCATAATGGTAAAGTGGCAAACCAGGGTGTTAAATGTTTATAAAATAATTATAGAGGAATTCGGTGATTTTGGGAAGAACAAATTCTAAGGAAAGCAAATAGCGGATAGATCAAGAAAAACCCAACCAACTGTGGGAAAGCGGCTTAAGTTTCTCGAACGGTGGGGAATGGAGGTTTTAGCAGTGACAATGAATACTGCGGCTTGGGCAGAGACGTCTTTGCCCGAATCTGTTGATTTGGAAACTGTCAAGGAGAGACTGAAACAACAGCACATTGAGACGCCTTCGTGGGGGTACGCCGATAGCGGGACGCGGTTTCAGGTCTTTCAGCAGCCGGGAGCGGCCAAGACCCTTGAAGACAAATTGGCTGACGCGGCTGCCGTCCACCGCTTCACAGGGATTACGCCTTCGGTAGCGCTCCACATTCCGTGGGATCAGACGGATGATTGGGATGCTGTGAAGCAGTCGGCTGCCGAGAAGGGGTTGACAATAGGCGCCATCAACCCGAATTTGTTTCAGGATGCTGCTTACAAAGTGGGCAGCCTGACCCATCATAACACCGAGGTGCGGCTGCAAGCTCTAGAGCATATGTACGAGTGCATCGACATCATGCGCCGTACCGGTTCTCGCTATTTGAGTCTGTGGCTGGCGGACGGGACCAATTACCCTGGCCAGGCAGACATGCGAGTGCGCAAACGACGCTTGGAGGAAAGCCTGCGGCAAGTGTGCGGGCGGATGGACGATGACATGACTCTGCTCATCGAGTACAAATTCTTCGAACCAGCCTTTTACCACACAGATCTCGCTGACTGGGGCATGGCGACTATCATGGCCCACAAGTTAGGTTCCAAGGCGAAAACCTTGGTGGATCTGGGACATCATCCATTAGGGACCAACATCGAACACATTGTTGCCTTCTTAATCGACGAAAGGAAACTGGGCGGTTTTCACTTCAACAGCAAGAAGTACGCCGATGACGACCTGACGACGGGCTCGATAAACCCCTATGAGCTTTTCCTCATCTACCATGAGCTG
>SLOG01000351.1 GCA_007132635.1 Limnochordia bacterium | reverse complement strand
TCCGCGCGGCTGGACAAAAAAAGACCTTGAGGCCATATGGCCTCAAGGTCTTTTTTTGTCCAGCCGCGCGGATCAACTGCGAGGCTCCATCATCAAAGAACCTTGAGAAATTGCTTTGCGTGCTTCTCCCACTCTCGCGTTTCTACATCCACTTCGGTACGTGAATCACCTTCACAAACTACAACGTGGACATAACCACCGCCGCCGGCGAAGAACAGGCAGTTCTCGCTGCTACTCTCCGCTTGGAGGCCCAGTCCACCGTCGCCGAAAAAATGCTGCGCCTTATCCATGACCTCGGAAGTAGACCGTTTCGTCTGTGCTCCAACATGCAGCATTGTATCGTCACCTCACTCGTGTGTCTTGCTTACAATGTAAGCATACCAGACAGCATCCAAGGAGGCAAACGCCGCCAGAGAGGACCAAGAGAATTCTGTACCTGCAAGGTACAATTTATCATCCTGTCCCTCCTCTGCGGCAGTCTCAGCCAGCCTAATTAGGAATTCCTGGTCTTTGCAGTATTGTCTACCGTCACCCGATACCGCCGCGAGACCGCGTATAGGTACACGAGTTCGACACCCTCAGACACGATCATCGCGGCAGCTCCCAGGACGGCCGGGTTAGGGAGATCGATCCACGCCAGTATAGTCACCGTCAGCGTCAACGCCACGACACTGATCATCTTACTGGTACCCAGGTACTTCGTTAGGCGTTGTCGGGCCAGCAGGCCCCAGAAGTATTCCCTGCCGATCATGAGCAGAGGCAGCAGCGAAGCCAAACGCAGTACATCTACAGCCATTTGGCTGATGGGCTCGCTCGCCTGAATCCAACGAGTAAGAATGAAAAACGCTCCGTCAGAAAACGCCAGCGCTGCCATGGTGACAGACATGGCGATTCCGACGAAACCCGCAAAACGCCGCAATACAGCCATACGCTCCGGAGTTCGATCGCCTGAGAAACTTAAGGTGACTTGATGAAACATGATGGTAGGACTCATCACTATCATGGCTAGTCCCCAAGCCACAGCGTAGGCTGATAGGACTAATTCTGGCTGTTCGGCCCGCGCCAAACCTATGTTGATGATCGGCGGCCCCATAGTCCGGATAAGCGATGTAATCGCCAGAGGCAAGAAAAACATGATAATCCCTTTGTACGTCAAGTCATCCGTTTGCGTTTTGGGCCGCTGGCGACGCTCTATTGCGTCAGGAAATTTCCCAGCAGCCAAGCGTGTGCCGAGAAACAACAAGACACCCTCGACGCCGAGTGCACTCGCAAACATGAACCCGGCGATCACCGGTGCAGGGACAAACAACAGCCGATCAATATTGAGAATGAAAAGTGCCACATAGCCAATCCGAATAACCGTGGCTGCAGTTAGAAGCGAAGTCGCTTCCAGACGGATGATAATACCCTGCATGAAAAATTTGAGCGTCGAGACACACGGAAACACTATGAACACTCGCAGAATCGCAACAGCGGCCTCCAGTGTCTCGCCCTTAAGATCCATTATGTAAACAAACACAGCACGACCTATCCCGCTGATGGCCACGAAAGCCAGCAGGGTCACCGTCGCAGCCAGCCACAGCAAGCAGAACGTCCGTACCTTTCCGTAACTGCTGCGATCCTCCACCAAGGCTGCTACAGTCTGACTAAACATCATCATGGGTCCTTCAAACATGTGCATGAGGCTGCGGGCGACAGCGAACGCTGCCAAGTAGATCTCCGGCGATGGCAGCCGCGCCAGACCCGCATTAAATAATGAATGCGTAATAATCGTCAGGAAAAAAGACACGGCAATCGGCGCATAAAACGCGGTCAGCGAGCCCAAGGTCAACTTCGGCTCGCTTGCCGCGTTCGTTTGCTTCTTCAGATCGGGCGCCGCCAGTTGCGCTTTAACTTCAACCATCTCCCGTTGTCCATTCGTCTCCCGCAGCGCATGCCTAAGCGTCGTTCTTAAGGAGGTCGTCAATGACCCGACTCGCCTCCCGCAGCTCAAACACCGCACGATTGCGTCCTCGCATAAGCGAGTTCACTGCATAAAACGAGTCCATACTCTCGGGTGAAAGCGCAGCAACAGTTTCGGCCCAAGCCAGCATAGGCATGGGCGGAACCTGCAGAGCCGGATCCTGGCGAAACTGCTCATCCGCAGCGAAATGCAGACGCACAAGAAGCCGACTCAGACGCTTAAGGGTACCATTCACCTTTTGCGTCGGGAGTTCCTCCATCGCCCCGTACAGCTGACCCAAACTGCTGGCTAGTTCATCCAGGACCGTCAGCACTGGACGCAGATCAAAGCGTTCGCCCACAGCCTCTTGGTAACCGCGCACCGCCTTCTGCATGTCCGCTGCTGCAGCTCGGAAATCCATGGGCAGAACCGGGTCTGCAGCTAAGCGCCACACCACCGCTCCATACACCTGCATATCCCGCTGCAGAAGCTGTCGATCAGCGATTTCCAAGGTATCTGCTTCTGTATGCCATTCAATGTTGCCGCCGCAGCCGCCCACGCCATAGTACCCTTTGACCTGCCGAACGTCCTCGGGCATCGTGGAGGAGAGCATCAACGTACCGCTCACACCCAAGTTGTTAAAGGACCAGTCCCCGGCACGCGGCGGGCGCTCTCCGCTGGCGGTCAAACCCGTAACATCATGGATGACTTCCTTCGTAAAGGCAGCCATTTCTGGAGTCCACGACATGCCGGAAAATGCTGTCGCCCAACGACACCCAGGCGAGTCACAGTTAACCTGGGCCACACATCGTTCGGCCAATTCAACACCGAACATGTCAGCATACCAGGTGGAACCAGCGTAGCGACCCGGCGAGTGCCCCGGCCACCACGCCAGGCGAATCCCCCGCCGCAGCTGCGAACGCCGTTCCCAAAACCGAACAGCCAACTCGACCATGGCTCCATTGCCTACTGCGTTGTCGCCGACACCAAAGTGCCAGGAATCCAGGTGTCCATGCAGAAGAACGAAGTCGGCTGCTTCCGCCCCTTCGGCAGGGATTTCCACCACAGGAAGCGGGCAATCAAACAGCCCCTTTTCTAAGACGGTCACGACCTCTACAGGAGACCCGGGCTGGTCTTTGGCAATACCGATCAGCGTTTCGCCGTCCTTCCGGTTGACGGCTAACACCGGTATCTGCGGCTGCCGGTCTTTGTTCTGCCAATCCGGTCCGCCCCACACTGGCGTGCAGATGGCTTCGTGGATTCGTTCACCAGGGTTGACAAAGATTGCCGCTCTCGCCCCTAAGGACTCGACATCCAGGACCTTCTGCGGCAGCGGAAGGCCTTCCGTTATCACGACAGTCCCTGCGACCTCTGGAGCCTGGGAACTGAATCCTGAGTCAAACAGATCATCATGGCCTTGAGCAAATGCACCTGGCAGGTAGACTAGCCGTCCCGCACTCCCAGATTCACCAGTCGAAACAGAGAATGCCGGTGTTTTGGCATGGAATTCGCGCCCGCCCACCGTCACAGAGGCTCGCCGCGGCACACTCAGAAGTAGTGTAGGCCGCAGAACCGTCACAGGAACACCTTTCTGCTCTAGAGTTTCGACAATGAGGTCGGCTGCCTCTTGCTCCCCTCGCGATCCGGACTCACGGTTGATAGTCGAGAAGTCTTGCACAATCTCCCACGCCAGATCGCCTGTAATACTCGCCAGCAACTGGTCTTCGTCGGCATTTTTGCCTGCTGTTGATGTCCTATCGGCCACTGCCAGCACCTCCTTCGGCTGCAGCCACGGCGTAATCGTGCAGCCACTGCGCCATCGATAGTTCGAAATTCAGCAGCCCAGCAACAGTGCAGTATTCATCATTGGAATGCTGCCGGTGTCCATGGCCAAGACCCCCTGTTACGTAGGGAACGCCCAGGATATGCTCAAACACATAGTACGGAGCTGATCCGGGATTGAGCGGCCAGACCACCGGTTCTTTCCCCATGTCTTTATATGTCTTGAGCATTGTCTGCACACCTTGTTCCTGCAAACTGAGTTTTGACCAGGGGTACTTATTGTACACCCGCATGGTGATGTCACCAAATCCATGGGCATCCAAGTGCCGCCGAATGCAAGCCTCCACACGCTCAGGGTCCATGCGAGGCACCATGCGCACGTCCATTTTAGCCAGAGCCTTGTGCGGAAGCAGCGTCTTTGTTCCTTCGCCTGTGTAGCCGCCGACAATACCATCAATGTTCAACTGCGGCTGACTGAACAACCGCTGCCACAAAGCAGTTCCTCGCAGATTCCCTTTGAACTGCAGAATATGATCAGACTCCATAAAGACCGTTTCATCCATCCGCCCAGCATTCACCTGCTCACGGATAACGTCCAACTCCTCAGCGGGCAATTCGGCCACGTCATCAAAGAACCCGTCGATCCGAATTGTCTCATCGACATCAACGAACGTAGCCATGGCCTGAACCAACCGCCAAATAGGATTGGCCACCCACGCGTTGTACGAACCATGTACACCGCGTCGAGTCGGCCCTCCCCACTGTCCTCCCTGGCACTCCAACTCGAAGTACAGAATACCCTTGGTCCCGAGAGTCATATAAGGGATGCCGGCCTCATTCTCGCTGAAAAACGGGAACAGCACCGTGTCAGCCTGCTTAAGCTCACGTAAGTGGCCCTTAACGAAGGGGACGAAATGGCGACTGCCCATTTCCTCTTCACCCTCTAGGGCGAAAAGCAGGTTCACCGGGAGCTTGCCGGCCGCTGCCTGATAACCTGCAACAGCTCGGAAGAATCCCGCCATGGGCCCTTTTGTGTTCACGGCTCCGCGAGCCACGATGGAAGGCCCTTGCTCAGGCAGCTCCTTAATCTCGGCAGCCCACGGATCCACGGACCAGTCCGGTTCGTCAGCCGGCATCACATCGTACATACCGTAGACCAAAACCGTATGCGGCGCTCCTTGATCCAACTCCCCAAATACGATGGGGTGACCTTCTGTCGCGACAACCTGGGCGTCGCCGCCCAGCTCCTGGATCATAGTCACCAGGAGCTGAGCAGTCTCGTTAATGCCCTCGCCCGTATAACTGATACTGGGCTGCCGCAGAAATTCTCGAATTAACTCGAGATCATCCGGGAAGTGATCCTTCAGATACTGCTTAACAGCTTGCAGTGTTTGACTGTTCGTTTCACCCAATTACTCCGCCTCCAAAATATCCCATTCCACAGCTCGATTCTCAAAACGCACAATGCTGGGATCCGCGTTCACCAGACGAACGTTTGCAGCGGCCAGCATGTTCGGATAGTACATAAAGACAGCTGGGACGTATTCCTGCATCAGCACCTGA